>SHLQ01000258.1 GCA_004282895.1 Acidimicrobiales bacterium | reverse complement strand
AGGCCCACAAGAAGAGGAATGAGCTCCGCGGTCGTCAAGATTGCTCAGCTCGGGGTTGGCGAGAAGAACGTAACTTCCCGCTGAATCTTGCCCGCCGCGCCGACTGCCGAGGCGAACGCGTCATCGAGGGAACCGCCGTCGCGAACCTGATCCATCGGACCGACCGAGACGAGCTTGCCTTCGTGCATGATGGCGACGTGATCACAGAGCGCCTCGACCGTGGCCATGACATGGGAGGAGAAGACGACGGTGGCGCCGGTTTGGACGAGCTGGTCCAGCACCGATCGAATGGCGCGAACCGAGATTGGGTCCACCGACTCGAACGGCTCGTCGAGAAACAAGACCTCGGGAACGTGCAACAACGCCGCGGCAAGACTGATCTTCTTGCGCATGCCCTGGCTGTAGTCAACCACCAGCTTGTTGGCGGCTTCCTCCAGCTCGAGTACGGCCAGCAGCTCTTCGGCGCGATGCTCGACGACCTCAGGATCAAGCGTGCGCAGCCGGCCGACATACTCCAGAAGTTCGCGTCCGGACAACCGCTCGAAGAGCAGAAGTGTCTCGGGAACAACGCCGATTCGGGCCTTGTTGGCCACCGGATCGGCCCAGACGTCGTGGCCAACCACCCGGATCGTGCCCGCGTCCGGCCGCAGGAGTCCGGAAATCATCGCGAGCGTTGTGCTCTTGCCGGCGCCGTTGGGGCCCAACAAACCGGTGAACGACCCTCTTGGCACTGCCAAATCAATGCCGTCGACTGCCTTCTTCTCGTCGAAGTGTTTGACGAGGCCGTGGATCTCGAGCGCCCAATCTGGCGTAGCCGTTGACGGCGCAACGGCGTTGCCCGACTCAGCGTCGATCATGAACGTCATGACTCCCTTACGGCAGCGCCTGTGCCCATATTGAGGAGTTGGCGGGATTCGCGGCAGACTTGGCATGTGAAAGCCCTCCTCTTCGAGCGACAGGAAGCCCGCTACGCCGCGGCCGCCGTCGCCTCCCGCGTCCTTCCCGGTTCTGGTGCAGGCATTGGCCCTCTTCGGCTGGCCGATGTCGACGAACCGGACCTCCCCTCCGACGAATGGGTCCGCGTGTCCCCGACACTCACCGGCATTTGCGGCTCGGACCTCGCCACGATCGACGGCAAGTCCAGCGGCTATTTCGATTCGCTCGTGTCGTTTCCGTTTGTTCCCGGCCACGAGGTGGTCGGCACGACCAGCGACGGCGATCGAGTCGTTCTCGAACCGGTCCTCGGCCCGGAGTCCCGCGGTGAAGCCGCGCCGTTCGAAGGCGCAGCCCCCGGGGATGGCACCGACTACGGCTATCTCCTCGCCGGCGACATCGACGACGGCATCCAGGTCGGGTTCTGTGCCAGCACAGGAGGCGGCTGGAGCGAGCAGTTCGTTGCTCACCCAAGCCAGTTGCACCCCGTACCTGATGGCTTGTCCGATGAGGACGCGGTCATGTTGGAACCCGCAGCTGGCGGCGTACATGCCGCGGCAAAGGCCCAGATCGACGGTGGCACTGTGGTCGTCCAGGGCGCAGGAACCATGGGTCTTGTCTCGATCGCGGCGCTTCGCCAATACACAAATGCCGAGACGATCATCGCGGTCGCCAAGTATCCGATTCAGAAGAAGTTCGCAGCCGAGCTCGGCGCGGATGTGGTCGTGGCCCCATCCGAGATGTCCCGGGCCGTTCGCCGCATCACCGGCTGTCGCATGATCGGTGACGACCTCTCTGGAGGAGCCGACGTCACGATTGATGCGATCGGCAATGCATCATCCATCGAAGCGTCGATCGGGGTAACCCGTCCTCGTGGCAAGGTCGTGCTCGTCGGCATGCCCGGCAAGATGAACATCGACCTCACCGCCCTGTGGCACCGGGAAACCGAACTCATCGGCGCCTACACCTACGGCACCGATTCCTGGATCGATGGCACACAGGTTTCGAGCTTCGAGCGGGCAATGGAACTCACCGCCACCGCCAAGCTGGGACGCCTCGTGTCAGCCAAGTATCCACTGTCGCAGTACAAACAAGCGATCAGCCACGCCGCCCAGGCTGGTCCCCGGGGTTCCGTGAAGGTTGCGTTCGAGATCTAGAACGGGGAGATGTCGAGGGGGTTGTTCGGCAGAACGCCCGATGCGATCGGCTCGATGAACTCGCGTAGTCGCGGCGGCAGCACCGGCTCGGGGCTGGCCAACAGCTCGTCGATCTCCCACCATTTCGAGCCCCGGAACGCGAGCTGCTCGAAGAACTCGAGCCCCTGCGGCTTGAATTCCGTCTCGCGACACCAAGCTACGTGGATCCACTCCTGCGAGTCGAAGAACATGCCCGCGAATGTGAACGTACACTCCTGGGTCCAGATGACCGGGCCGAGCTCGAAGTCGGTAATCCCGGTCTCCTCGACCATTTCGCGCGTTGCCGCCGTGTGGGAGCTCTCGCCGGGGTCCATTCCGCCGCCGGGGATCTCCCACCAGGCCGGCTTGGACGCATCGCCAGGATCCATCATGTTGATCATCAGCAGGCGCCCCGCTTCGTCGATCGGGACGACCCGAGCGGCTGGCCGCTTTGCACGCATCCACCAACGCTACCTGTCTCCCACCCATAGAATTGCGCCGTGACCGAACAGCACACCGACTCCCCCGACTCACGCGCCGACATCCCCCGTCACCGCTACAACGCCGGGCTTGCGGACATGATCGAGACCAAATGGCAGGCCACCTGGAAATCGGCGGGTACGTACCACACCCCCAATCCCGCCGGGGGCCTTACCGCCGGGCCGGCTGGCGGACCCGCAGATCTCGCGACCCGTCCGAAGCTGTTCATCATGGACATGTTCCCGTACCCCTCCGGGTCGGGGCTTCATGTGGGCCATCCGCTCGGCTACATCAGCACCGATGTGTACGCCCGGTTCAAACGGATGACCGGCCACAACGTCCTGCACACAATGGGCTACGACGCCTTCGGACTGCCTGCAGAGGAACACGCCCGTCAGACCGGCACGCATCCCCGCGAGAACACCGAAGCCAACATCGCCAACATGTCCCGCCAGCTCGCGCGCCTTGGTCTGGGCCACGACGATCGGCGAGCGATCGCCACGACCGACGAGAGTTACTACCGCTGGACTCAGTGGATCTTCAACCAGATCTTCAACGCCTGGTTCGACGAAGAGCAGGGCAAGGCCCGTCCCATCAGCGAGCTGGAAGCGGAGTTCGCCGACGGCACACGTGCCACCCCTGATGGCCAACCGTGGCACGACCTGACCCTCAGCGCACAGCGAGCCGTGCTGCACGGATACCGCCTCGCCTATGTCTCGGAAGCACCCGTGAACTGGTGTCCCGGTTTGGGCACGGTGCTGGCCAACGAGGAAGTGACGTCCGAGGGCCGAAGCGACCGCGGCAACTTCCCCGTGTTCCGTCGACCTCTCAGACAGTGGATGATGCGAATCACGGCCTACGCCGACCGTCTGTTGGAAGACCTCGATCTGCTCGACTGGACCGACAGCATCAAGGCGATGCAACGCAACTGGATCGGTCGCTCCGAGGGTGCCCACACCGATTTTCGTGTCCCCACGGCCACCGATGACACCGGCGAAGTCGCCACGATTCGAGTCTTCACGACGCGACCGGACACGTTGTTCGGCGCGACCTACATGGTCCTGGCCCCCGAACACGAGCTCGTGGAGTCGCTCACGGCCGCCGAGTGGCCGCTCGGGACCAAAGACGCCTGGACCAACGGCGCCGCCACACCGGCCGAAGCGGTCGCCACCTACCGTCACGAGACCTCGCAGAAGAGCGATCTCGACCGTCAGGAGAACAAAGACAAGACGGGCGTGTTCACTGGCTCGTTCGCCATCAACCCGGTCAACGACGAGTCGATACCGGTCTTCATCGCCGACTACGTGCTCATGGGATACGGCACCGGCGCGATCATTGCGGTACCCGGCCAGGACGAGCGAGATTGGGAGTTCGC
>SHLQ01000257.1 GCA_004282895.1 Acidimicrobiales bacterium | reverse complement strand
CCGCCTCCGACGTGGGATCCGCCTCCGACGTGGCTTCCGCCTCCGACGGAAGACTCGATTGCATTGGCGACCGCAGCGGCCTCCTTCTCTGCCCACCATCCAGCCGCAAGTGCTGCGAGCGCAGGAGCACTGATCCACTCGCCGTCGAGCGGATGGTCCCAACCGAGACGGTCATACCCACGAAAGACAGCCTTTTGGGTTTCCTCGCCCCACGAGCCATCTTCCTTCTTGGCGCCCTCTTCGGTGAGCAGGTAAAGCTCAAGCAGCAGGCGCTGCAGGTCGCGGATCTCGTCTTTGGAACTCTTGTCGCTGATCATGATGGTTGCCTCCCGCGTGTGTTTCATGCGAAGTCCGCACGTCGTCGCCTAGTCTGACACACCACGGGAAGTGGCGTTCAGTGCGCAGGGAGCGAACATCACGATGAAGCCGCCGACAGGACAGGTGACGTTCCTCTTCACGGACGTCCAGGGGTCCAGCGCATTGTGGGAGGAGTTCCCTGACTCCATGGCGCAGGCGCTTGCCGTGCATGACCAGCGGATGCAGGCTGCGGTGGACGAACATCTCGGGTACGTCTTCACGACCGCGGGCGACAGTTATGCCGTCGCTTTCGGTGAAGCGGCCGACGCGCTGTCCGCAGCGATCTCGGCGCAGGAACGGTTTCAGGAAGCTGCACCGGGTCCGGAAATTCTCGTGCGTATGGGGATACATACCGGCACCACCTACGAACGCGATGGCGACTATTTCGGGCCCGTGGTCAACCGTTGTGCGCGACTCATGTCGACGGGACACGGCGGGCAGATCCTCGTCTCCGGAACGACGGCGAAGCTACTTGACGTCGATGCTGGTCCGCCCACGGGCCTCCTGGACCTCGGCGAGCATCGGCTGAAGGACCTGTCACAGCCTGAACGGATATTCCAGGTGACGCACCCATCGCTCGGCGAGCGGTTTGCCCCGCTCAAGACCATTGATGCGTCGTTGAGCAATCTGCCGATCCAGCTCACCTCGTTCGTCGGAAGGGAACGCGAGATGAGCGAGGCCGGGTCGCTGATCCACGATTCCCGTTTGGTCACGCTGGTTGGCCCCGGCGGAGCGGGCAAGACCCGCTTGGCGCTGCAGCTTGCCGCCGACGCAATCGACGACCTGACGGGTGGCGTCACGCTCGTCGAGCTCGCCCCGGCCAATGACCCCGATCTGATCGCGGAGCTCATTGCCACCCGCCTTGGTGCCAGCACGTCGTCGAGTACCTCACTGATCGAGTCCGTGGTAGCGAAGATCGGCGACCAGCAGATGCTCCTACTTCTCGATAACTGTGAACATCTGGTCGAGCACGTTGCGCCCTTGGTCTTGCCACTGTTGAGCGCCTGCCCAAACCTGAAGATCCTGGCGACCAGCCAGAGTCCTCTCGGTGTTCCGGGCGAAGCGGTGTATCGCGTGCCATCGCTCGGTGTGCCAGATGCCGATGTCGCCGTCGACGATGCCGCTCGGTTCGACGCGGTCACGTTGTTCGCCGAGCGAGCACGACTTGCCCAGCCGGCGTTCGAGCTCACCCCGGACAATGTGGCTTCGGTCGTCGAGATCTGTCGACAACTCGACGGCATTCCGCTCGCCCTTGAGCTGGCGGCGGCTCGGGTGGCGATCCTGTCGCCGGTCGCCATCGCGGAACGGCTCGGGGAACGGTTCCGATTGCTCGCGGGCGGCCCTCGTACCGCGGACGCTCGCCATCAGACACTGCAGGCAACAATCGAATGGAGCCACGATCTACTGAGCGAAACCGAACAAATTCTGCTTCGCCGGTGCAGCGTGTTCGTTGGCACGTTCTCGTTCGACGCGGTCGAGGCCGTTTGCTCCGGCGACGGGATTGACCTCTACGACACCCTCGATCTGGTGGCGGCTCTCGTCGACAAGTCGCTGATCAACGTCGACCACGAAAATGACACGAGCCGCTATCGCATGCTGGAGAGCGTGCGCGACTTCGCGTCGGCACAGCTCGAAATGGCTGGCGAGACAAGTGGCCGCACGCGTGCTCACGCCGACTTCTTCGCACGCCATGCCGAGGAGTTGCAGCGCACCTACCGAGGTGGCGATCTCGTCTCGGCGCTGCGGGGCGTGAGGACCGATGCGGACAACTTCCGCGCCGCTCTCGAATTTGCCCTGACCAACGACCAGCTCGAGCCTGCTGGTCGAATTCTTGGAGGCATCGGGTATCTCTGGTACGTCGACGGTCTCTTTCGGGAAGGTGTCGATTGGTGCGAGCGGTTCTTTGCATTGAACCCGGATCTCGAGCCCTCGCTGATGGCGTCCGCGCTACATAGCTACGGCACCCTGGTGGGGTCTTGGGCTGGTGCGGCGGCCGGTGCAGAGGTCTTGGAGCGCGAGGTGGTCCTGCGGCGCGAGCTCGATGACCCGTTGCGACTTGCGGGCGCGCTCAACAACCTGGGTACGGCCTATGGGGACATCGGGCTGCAGGAGAAAGGCAATGGTGCGCTGTTGGAGGCGGTCGACCTCTTTCGTGCTGCCGGTACTCCGCCCACCCCGCCGCTGACCTCGTTGGCCTGGGCCCAGATGAACGACGGGAACTACGAGCGGGGGTTGTACTACTGCCGGGAGGCGGTGGACGAAGCCGCGGCCGCGCAGATTCCGTACGGACTCGCCCTGGCTGCGTCGGCAATCGGTCAGTGCCTTACACATATGGGCGAGCTGGTCGAAGCCCGTCGACATCTCGAGGAGGGAAGAGCCGGCTACGACGAGCTGGGGGTGACGCCAGGAGTGCAGGATGCCGATCTGATGCTGGCGCTGATCGATCGGGATGAAGGCAACCCATCGGAAGCCGCCGCCCGCCTGGCGCGATTTCTCGAACAACCTGACGTCCATTGGTTCCACGAAGGAAAGCTCTGGGCTGTCCAGGTCGCGGCCTCGCTGGTCGACGATTCGGCGACGTCAGCCGAACTGATCGGCGCCGTTGGGGCTCACTACGCCTCAGATGAGCGACCGCAGCCGGCGTGGGTGCTCGCCGATCTTGCCGAAACCACGAGCCAACTCGAAGGGCGGCTGGGTGGAGCCCACTTCGAGACGCTGCGGGCAACCGGAGCGCAGGGCGACCAGAAGCGGGTTATCGACCTCGCGACGCAGGCGCTGGAGGCGATGGTTCGCTGACAACGTCGAACGGACCGCTCGTTCGAGTCTGGAGTAACGTCGGCAACGACCCCAACCAAAGGTGGCTCGATGACCGATAGCTCTTCAACTGTCTGGCTGGCGCTCGAGCAAAATCCCTTCAAACAGCTCGTCCATGAGACGTGGCATCAACGAGGCGAAGAATGCACAGGGTTCGCCTTGGCAGCGGCGGTCAACTTTCTGGCTCGTAGGTCCGACCCGGCGGCACCGTCGGTCAGTCCGCGCATGATGTACGAGATGGCTCAGGTCTACGACGACGCATCGTTCGAGGTGGGCTCAACCCTGCTCGGCGCGTTGCGAGGGTGGCAGCGATGCGGCGTCACGACCGAGGAGTTGTGGCCCTACGCCGCCGATGACGAACATGGCGAGATACATGGTGGCTGGACGATCGAACGAATCAGCGACGCTCGAACTCGCAAGGTCAGCTCAAGCAGCTTTCCCGAGATTGCACCATCCGATCTCGACGAGATGACGGCCGCCTTGGATGACGGCGGCGTGCTCTACGTGGACGCCGAGATTCACGAGGGCTGGTATCCACCGTTCCTGCCACCCGCGAAGGGTGAGTCGGGGCGGCGGATAATCAAACGGAAGAAGGGGGATGGATCGGCCGGATTCCACGCCTTCCTGATCATCGGGTATGACGACGACGGTTTCCTCGTGCGTAATTCGTGGGGCCAGTACTGGGGATATGACGGCTATGCCGTGCTCGCGTACGACGACTGGAAGACCAACGGCCGCCATGTGTATGCACCCGCGTTCACCGGTCCCTCCCCGTCGCTGATCGATGGAGCAC
>SHLQ01000256.1 GCA_004282895.1 Acidimicrobiales bacterium | reverse complement strand
CACGTGATCCGTGAGTGACATGGCGGCGATGGCGATACGCATGCGAGCCGGAAGTGGGATCACCGGATACGCCTCGACCATCGGCCGGCCGAGTACCTCGACGGTGTGTTCGGGGCCCGGCACGTTGATGGCGACGGTATCGATGTGGCTGCTGTCTCTGGCCGCGAGCATTGCGGAACGAACACCCTGCGCCAGCACACTCGGCGCGACGAAGTGGTCTTGACGACGCAAAATGTGGCCCGCGATTGCGCCGGTGGCTTCCGCGCCGGGTGCCGTCTGGGCATGGATGGCTTTGAGCCGCTCCACGGGGTCTTCGGTACCGATGGGCAGATGAGCGGTGAGGGAAGTGACCTGTCCCGACAGTCCACCGGTGGCCGCATCGACGGCCAAGGGGATGAGCGCGTCGATCTTCTCCGGAACCGGCTTGCCATTCTCGACGAGGTACGAGCGGATGCCCGAGGTCACGGCAGCGAGAATCACATCCGTTGTCGAGCAGCCATGTTCGGCTCGGACCTTGCGGATGTCGTCCAGCTCGAGTTCGGTGGATTGCCATCGACGGTGAGGTCCAACCGCTCGGCCGAGTCCGTCCGGGTCGCGGCTGTCGCTGAGTTTGCCCGTCAGTTCGCGGGCGAGGCGATAGGGCTTGTTGACCACGCCGCGAACAGCCCGGTAGGCCTCGAGCGGATCGGTTGCGATGTCCATGAACGCGCCCGTGAGCAGCTTCGTATCGGACGGAAGCGGCTTCGGTACGCGCTGCTGATGTCCCAGATCGCTTTCTTCGTCGCTGGCGAGCAATCCGAGCAGGTCAGTGCCGGAGACACCATCGATGATGGCGTAGTGCACTTTGCTGACGAGAGCCCATCGGTCGTCCGGGAGGCCGCTGACAAACCAGAGCTCCCACAAGGGCTTGTCGTGATCGAGCCGTTGCGAAAGCTGGCGACTGACGAAGGCATTGAGTGCGTTGCGGCTGCGCCGATCGGGCAATGCAGTGTGACGAAAATGGAAGTCGACGCTGAACGTCGGGTCGTCGACCCACACGGGTCGTTCGATACCAAAGGGAACCGACTTCAGCCGCTGCGTGTAGCGAGGCACTTGCCGTACGCGATCGCTCACTAGATCAAAGAGCTCATCAAAGCTGGGTTCGGGTCCATCGAATACACCGACGGTCAGACCGTGCGCTGCGCTGACCTCGTCTTCAAGGTCAAGAATCGCTGCGTCCTTCGGAGTCAGTCGTTCCGGCATTACTTCTTCACCTTCTGCTTGCCTCGGAGAATGTCGAGGGATGCCTTGGAGCCGCTCTCCAGCAGCGTTGCCCGGCTGACGTTGGTCGTGCGCATGACGACGTTGACGATCCGCGTCGGATCCATCATCGTCGGTCCCATCGCACGCGCTTCCTCGAGTTTCGGTTCGAGCAAAAGCACCTGATGGCCCTGCTCCCGCAAGGCCTCAACTTCCTTGTTCACCTGATTGCGCCAGAAGACCCGAAGTGGACCATTGGGCAGCCGAAGACCGGTCTTGTAGTCGTCCATCGACATCGGCGCGACGACCACAACGAGATCGAAGTCGCCATCGGCAGTCAGGTCGGCGTTGGTGGGACTATGCACTCCACCATCGACATACGCGTAGCCATCGATCGTGACCGGCCGAAAGTAACCCGGGATTGACGAGCTGGCCTCGACGGCGCTGCCGATCGGCACGTCGGTGCGATCGAGCCCGAATACCACGCGTTCCGAGTCGTTGAGCCGCACCGCGGTTACGTATAGCGGTTTGTCGGTCCATTCTTCGCCGAGCAGCTCGATCATGCGGTCGCCGATCGTGTCGGTGCGTATTCGCCCTGAGGGCAACGCACCGGTGACCAGACGAGCGGGCCGAAGCATTGGACCTCGGAGTGCTTCGCGCATGAGCATCTTTGCGGAGGTGGGGACCAACGCAGTTGATCGAGCCGCACCTTCCCGGCCGCTGAGCTCGCGCAGTCGTTCCATGCTGCGAGGGTTTGTGGGCAACGCCAGGATGCCGTCGAGGGCTTCCTCAACCGGCACTCCCCCGCGCAGGATCGCTCCCATGTTGGCGCCGGCTGACGTTCCGACAATCAGGTCGGCGTCGCGCGGATCCCAGCCGGTGAGCTGCTGCAGCACACTGAGGGTGGTGGTGATGTAGGCAAACCCGGTGAGACCACCCCCACCGAGTACGAGTGCGACCTTGGGCATCAGGCATCATCTCCGCTGGTGAAGCCTTTGTAAATTTCGAGCATCGCGGTCTTCTGCGCGTTCGTCAGTTGGTCGTCGTGACGAATTGCGTCTTCCGTACTCATGGTTGTCTCATCGTCCTTAAGCCACCCGGCTTGATTCATCAGAATCTCGGCCGGAATGTTCAGGGCGGAACCAAGAGCGCGAAGAACCCGTACGGAGGGCTCGTGCAAACCTCGCTCGAGCTGACTCACGTACGGGTCAGACAGTTTGGACAGCTTGGCGAGTTCTCGTTGTGAGAGCTGCGCCAGCTTCCGTTGAGACCGTATGAACGAGCCCAGGCCGATCAGGTCGCCCTTGGACTCGCTCATTGTGGTGCTCCTCTTCGATCTTGCCGGCACTCCGGGGGGAGAGTGCCGGCGTCGTGCGCATTGCTGCGCAGAACGTTACTTCTTGGCTGCGGTCTTCTTGGCAGCCGGCTTGCGGGTTGTCGTCTTCTTGGCAACCGGAGCCTTCTTGGCGGTGGTCTTCTTCGCCGTGGTCTTCTTGGCAACCGGCTTTTTGGCGGCTGGCTTCTTCACGGCCGGGGCTTCAACGACGGGGGCGTCGACGAAACGGCTGACAACACGATCGGTGAACGAACGGTTGGCGGCGATACCGGATGCGACGAGGTCGAAGGTGCTGTCAACAGCATCCTTCGGCTCAGGAAGGCGGTCAGCGAAAGGGACGTTGACCTCGGGAAGACGGTCAGCGAAGGGAACTTCGGTCTCGACGATGCGAGCAACGATGGTGCCGGCGGTCTCGCGGGCCTTCTCGTTGGTCGACTCGGCGAAGTCGTAGAACTTGTCGGTTGCGTCTGCGATTTGCTCGAGGACTGGCATGGTGGTGCTCCTATGGATTGAGTACTTGTGATGCTAAGTATACTACGCAGTGCTAGGTACACAACCCCTTTTGCGTAGTTTACTTAGCGACGTTCGTCACACGGCTAGCTTCGACCGATCTGTGGAGCACAGGGTGCGCAGAGCGCACGTCAGACTCCACAGATTTGCTAGCGAGCGGATAGGTGGATGATGACGGCGTGGTCGGGGTCGAGCATTGGCATTTGCAGACCCACGGTGGCGAGGACCCGTCCTGTCGCCTCAATCTCCTTGTTGAGCCAGCCGACCTGGTTCGCCACGGTGGCTGCTCGATCGGCCGGCAACGGCAGCCGGCTGATCACATAACGCCGATCGGGGTCGAGGCCCACGATGCGAAGGCGAGCCGCCACCGCCGCCGGCGGCAGGTCGAGCT
This sequence comes from Acidimicrobiales bacterium, assembly GCA_004282895.1. Classification (GTDB taxonomy): domain Bacteria; phylum Actinomycetota; class Acidimicrobiia; order Acidimicrobiales; family SHLQ01; genus SHLQ01. The sequence continues at coordinate 514 of SHLQ01000256.1, read as the reverse complement.
GGGCATAGGAGACCATCGCCTCTCCCCGGTCTTCTGCAACCACCACATGGGCAACGGCGTTCGGGTCGGGATGGTCGAGTCGGTGCACCACACCGCCATGGAGCAACGCCCGATGCTGCTTGTGCAAGGAGATTGCTTCCGCCAGTTGGGCCCGCTCCTCCGGCGTGGTGGACAACAGGTTCCACTCAATCCCGAAATGACCAAAGAACGCAGTCGCAATCCGGAAGGAGAGATCGGCCACCCGGCCCGACGTGTGCGATCGCGGCGGACCGATGTGTGCACCCATGACCTCGGGTGGGAACAGAAGGGAGAACCCCTGCTGGATTCTCTGGCGTTCGTGCGCGTCGTTGCTGTCTGACGTCCAGATACGTGCAGCCCGCGACAGGATCTCGAAGTCCGCGCGCCCGCCTCCCGATGCGCAGCTTTCGATCTCCACATTCGGATGCAGCGCCTGCAGCTCGTCCCACAACCGGTACACGCCGTGCATGAAGTGATGGGTTCCGGCCCGAGAACC
>SHLQ01000086.1 GCA_004282895.1 Acidimicrobiales bacterium | reverse complement strand
GGCGATCGAAGCCGAGTGGAGTATGTGTTGCCAACACGATCAGGGAGGCGTTACGAGTCCGCGCTTCCTCGATGATGGATTCTTCCGGATCGCCGTGCAGCACATCGAAGGTGACATCGTGACCATGCAGCTCGCCGTGGTCACGCATGACGTTCTCCAGATAGCCAGCCTCGTGGACATCCCCGGACGCCAGCGCGTGGGCCAGCTCTGGTGACGTCACCTTCTCGGGCAGAACCGTCACGATCTCCAACGTGCGCTCGAGTGTGGTGGCCCAATCATCCGCAAGTGGGATCGCCACTTCTGACTTGTCGCTGCCGTCGAGCGCGGCAAGAACGGGGCCGCCACCCGAGAACGCCTCGGCCGTACTGTCGGGTCCACAAAGCACGACCGAACCGGGACCGTACATGAGGAGATCGTTCGTGAGGCTGCCCGTCAGCAACGCGGCACGGTCGCGGCCATGGGACGCGAGGCAGATGAGGGCGCCCGGTCGATTGCGCACTTCGCTGAGGATCGCGTCGGATTGAAACCGGCGGGTCTCGAGTTCGATTACATCCACCCGGTCGATGTCGGCCAGGCAGCTCTGCAGGTCGACCTCCGTATGTCCGTCATGCTTGGGGGGAAGCATGAGCACGGTGGCCTTTGTACCTGCCGTCTCCGCCATCGCGGCCCCGATGTGGACGGCGACATCGTCGTCGTTGTCGCGGTAGGGGATCAGTACTTCAGAAAACATGTTGGTTCTTCTCCGGGTCTTCATTTTCCGGCTCGCGCGACTCCTCGTCCGTGGGCGGGCCGATCAGGATGGGTACGGAAGAGTGTTTTGCCAATCGGGCGACGGTGCTCCCGAGCAGGACAGAGGCAAAGCGGTGTTGTCTATGGGCGACGACCACAAGGTCCATGGCTTCATCGACGGCGTGAGTCATGAGTGCGTGGTCGGCTCGCCCGCTCACGAGGGCAAGCTCGGCTTCGGGCATCTCCAGCGTTCGGCTCGCCGCATGCAGGGCTTCGATGAGCTCATCGTCGACCGAGTAGTTCTCGGGTGCCTTGCCGGTCTCGATGTCGATGACCGAGACGAGTCGAATGCGATGGATGACTGGACGTAGCGGTTCCAACGCTGCCTTCGCACTGGTGACCGAACCGGATGAGCCGTCAAGACCAACCAGCACGTTCAACGAGCCGGGAAGGTCGGTTCCCGGGTGGAAGTAGATGACCCGACCCGAGTCTTGGGGCACACTCTGCGCCAACAGCAACACGATTGGACCCATCCACAACGCCAATCCCGCCCACGCCACCGTGTGGCCGTTGCGTCGCAGCAGCCAGACAGAAAACAGTCCGAGCGCGGACCAGATCGCCAGTCCAAGGAGAAAGGCGACGAAGGTATCCATGATGCGATTGTCTGTGGCCGTGGCGATTGCAGTTAGAGCAGAAAGTCCTTGTCTTTCAACGCGGAATGGACTTCGGGCCCTACGAGTGGCGGGCCCCACTCGCCAAAGTGGGGGCATGTCCACCGACGACGACCCCGGACGTTTGCCAACCGTGCCGCTGTTGATTACCGATCATCAGGGTATGGACATCCTCACTCCCGAGGAGTGTCGCGCCCTTCTGGCCGACGAGGAGATCGGCCGTATTGCCTTCATTGACAACGGACAAACCGTTGTGCTGCCCGTCAACTATGTGTTCAGCGCGGACTCCATCCTGTTTCGTACCGCCGCCGGTTCGAAGCTCGCGCTCGCCCGGCAGGGTGCCGGTGCATCGTTCGAGATCGACGGGTGGGACCGTGACTCACGCACCGGTTGGAGTGTGTTGGTCAAAGGCCGAGCCGCCGAGGTGACCGACGAGTGGATGGTTGCGGTATGTGAACGCCTCGGTGTTGAACCGTGGGCCGACGGTTTCCCCCGCGACAACTGGGTTCGAATCTCCCTGGATGAGGTCAGCGGCCGCTGGATCTTCCGACCGGACCGCGCGGCTGCTCGCCCCGGTACGGTCGCATGAACGCTGACCCACACGACCTCAAGGCCCTCGAGACCCACATCTCGCGCCTCTTCTTCACTCCCGACCGCGTCTTCAAAACCCTGAAGCCACTCGCCAATCCGTTCCTCGATCACACGTCGATCGAATCCCGGCTGAAGGCAATCGACCAGGAATACGAGCTGAATCGACGGATCGCCCCCGACGTGTACTTGGGTACGGCCGACGTCGTGGAGGATGGCGAGGTCGTGGATCGGATGCTGGTGATGCGTCGACTGCCGGAGCATCGGTGCCTGACGGCGATCATCCGAGGCGGCTTCCTGACGGATGATCACATCCGTGGGATCGCGCGTGAGGTCGCTGTCTTTCATTCGGCCCGCGAACCCATTCTCAATCTCAACAGTGCCGGCGGTTTGGACCAGCACCGCCAGCGGTGGCAGGACAATGTGGCGGCGATCGAACCGTTCGAAGGTGTCATCGTGGGAGAAGACGACGCCGCCCGAATCCGTGTGCTCGTCGATGACTACCTCGATGGTCATGCCGAGCTGTTCGAGCAGCGGGTTCACGACGGGAACATCCGTGACGGTCACGGCGACCTCCTCGCCGACGACATCTACATGCTCGACGATGGTCCACGCATTCTCGATTGCCTCGCCTTCCGCGATGACTTTCGCATCGGCGACGTGTTGTCCGACGTGGCCTTCCTCGCGATGGACATCCATCGACTTGCCGGCCCGGTGGCCGCCCAGGATCTGATTCGCTGGTACTGCGAGTTCAGCGGCGAACGTCACCCCGGTTCGCTCGCGCACCACTACGTGGCGTACCGGGCCCATGTTCGATGCAAGGTCGCGTGTCTTCGCGTGCAACAGGGAGACATGGAATATGCCGCCGTGGCGCGGATGTATCACCGCATGACCCTCGATCAGCTGGAACGGGCACGATCCCACGTTGTCCTGGTGGGCGGAGGGCCCGGCACCGGCAAGACGACCGTGTCCGGGAGAATCAGCGACCACTACGGCTGGGCGGTGCTCTCGTCGGATGAAGTCCGCAAGGAGCTCGTGGGCGAGGATCCGCTCGTGCATCAGGTCGCGGAGCCGGACAAGGGGATCTACCGACCGGAACTGACCGCCAAGACCTACGAGGAACTACTGCGCCAAGCCGAAGTGATACTTGCGTCAGGGACGAGTGTTGTGCTCGACGCGTCATGGACATCGGCCGGGCATCGAGAGGCCGCCCGTGCGCTCGCCCGGTCGCGTCGGGCGGAGCTGGTGGAGATCGAGTGCGCCATCGATGTTGCGACCGCGAGGGAACGTGTCGCCCGACGACTGGCGGACGGCTGGAACCCGTCCGATGCGACACCTGCAGTGGTCGACCATCTGCGAGCTGAACGCGACGCGTGGCCGGAGGCCTGTGGCCTCGAAACCAGCCAGCACCCAGAGCGAAGTACGGCTCAGGCGCTCGACATAATCGAGTCCGGATGTGTCGACGCAGAAAAGAGATCGCGAGCATTCTGGGGAAAGCACTCTGAACTTGCTACGTTCGTCGCTATGGGAACTTCCACGACAACGATCTACACATCCGGTGAGGCCACGACCACATGAAATTCCGTCAACTGCGGGCCACTACCGTGCTCGCAATGTCCATCGTCGCGCTCGTTGTGGTGGTGCCGTCGACACTCAGCGCCAGCTCCGGATGCGGGACCTACAGCTTTGGTTTCGCTGGCACCCGGCTGATCAACGACGGCATCAGCAACGACGCCGGACCCTTCGCGATCACCCTTCCGGCGGGCACCTACGACATCTCGATGGTGTCCCATGACAACCATCCCTCCCCGGACTACCAGACCTCGCAGACCGGCGAGCAGTGGTTCCTGAAGCTCGACTCCGGGTATGTATCCCCGTTGACCAACGACATTCCCGCGAGCGAGGAATGGATGACCACGATGGTGAACAGCCAGGTGATCGGCGAGACCTCGGCCATCTCTGTGCACCATGCAGGTGTTGGCGGCGTGAACTCGGTGAACGTGGTGTGTGTCGGCTTCACGCCGTCCGCCACCCCGGATTCCACCACGAAGGTTCCCTATCCGACAGTGGCTCCATCGACGACGGAGGGCGGCGTTCCGTCAACGACGACGATTCCGTATCCGACCGTGGCGCCTTCGACGACGGAAGGTGGTGGGGTGACAACGACGGTTCCTGGTGGGACGGTTGCTCCGTCGACGACTGCTGGTGGTGGCGTAACGACCACGACGGCCGGCGCCACGACGGTTGCTCCGTCGACGACTGCTGGTGGTGGGGTGACGACCACGACCGCCGGCGCCACAATCCCTCCCGCCAGTGTCGTGAACCCATCGACCACTGCAGTGCTGGTTGAGGTGAAGCCAGCCGTGGAGCTGCCGCAGCAGCTGGCCCGCACCGGACTCACGTCGACCTCGCTGGTCATCATTGCGATGGCCATGCTCTCCGGCGGTGGAGCGCTCACGAGCCTCGCCCGTCATCGCGAGGACTAGGTTGGCCCGTATCGGGGGACTCCCGGGGCGGCCAACGAGAGAGAAGCACCATGGTCAAGGTTCCTGAGGGGTATCGCAGCAAGGACGTGGAGGATCGGCGGCGGCCACGCGTGCAACGCCCGAGCGGGGGCCGCGGATCATCGGACCTTCTTGGGTCGATGCTCGGCAACAATTCGACCGGCGGCGGACTTCTGGGAAGCATCCTCGGAGGTGGTGGCTCGGGCGGCGGTTTGGGCGACCTGCTCGGTGCCGTCCTTGGAGGTGCCGGCGGAGCATCGGGCTCGTCGTCCGGCGGCGGAGGACTGGGATCAATTCTCGGCTCGATTCTCGGCGGCATGGGAGGTGCATCCTCTCCACCACCAGCTCTCACCTCGGACGAACAGGACAGCGCGGACAACGAGGCCACAATTCTGATACAGGCGATGATCAACGCCGCGAAGGCCGATGGTCAGATCGACCAGGCCGAGGTCGACAACATCGTCGGGAAACTCGGTGAGATCGACGAAAACGAGGCGGCATTCCTGCGTGCCGAACTGGCGGCACCATTGGACCTCGACGAGTACTGCCAGTCCGTGCCCCGAGACATGGCGCAGCAGGCGTACGCCTTCTCGTTGATGGGCATGAAGCTCGACACGAAACAGGAAGCGCAGTATCTCGGCGCGGTTGCGCAGGGTCTCGGACTTGATCCGCGGGTCTGCAACGCCATCCACGACAAACTCGGCGCTCCGCAGATCTTCCGATGACAACCGACGGCAAGGTTGTCGTCTTCATCGCCATGTCCCTCGACGGTTTCATCGCGACCGATGACGGCGGCGTCGGCTGGCTGGATCGATACAACGACGCTGGCACCGACTTCGGATACGAAGACTTCATCGCACGAGTGGGGGCGAACGTCCAGGGGTCGAAGACCTATGAACAGGTTCTCGGCTTCGATGTGCCCTATCCGTACGAGGTTCCCTCGTTCGTTGTCACCAGCCGCGAACTGGAAACGCCTGCCGGTGCAGACGTCCGGTTCTTCCGGCCCGATGAGCTACCGGCGCTGGTCGCCGCTGCTCGTGAAGCAACAACCAAAGACATCTGGTTGATCGGTGGCGGTCAGGTCATCCGGTCGTTTCTTGAACACCGTCTCGTGGACGAATTCATCATCACGATCATGCCTGACGTTCTCGGGTCGGGAGTACCACTCTTTCCCGAGGGGACACCGCCATCCACACTCCGCCTGGTTCGGTCCGAGACGTTTCCGGCCAGCGTCGTCAGTCTTCACTACACGGTGGTTTGAGCCGCAGCCTCTTTCGCGAGGCGAGCTCGCAGTTTTGGATCATCGAACAGCGAGAAGATGAGCGCAGCAGCCGGAACGACGGCCAGAAGAAGCAGGGCCGGCGGGTAACTGCCGAACCACGTCCGCGCGTTGGCGAGAGCAAATGGTCCCAGCGCCGAGGCGCCGACGTTGAAGAACGTCAGAAGCCCCTGGACCGCGCCGAGATGGGTTGTCCCGAACCAGGCCGGTAGAAGACTGGCGGTGGCGGTGCGCACGCCGCCCCCCATTGCACCGAGCACGATGCCATACCCAACAACGATGAACCCGGGGGACGCGATCGCGGCGAGCAGGTGGGACACAACCAGCAGCGCCATGCAGATCGCCGGCAGGTAGCGGGTGCCAATGCGATCACTGGCCCAACCGATGGCCAGCCCGGCCACCGCTGCGCCGAGCACCTGCGGAATGAAAAGGGCGGCAGCCGCGGCCTCGCTGATGCCGGCTTCGGCCATCCAGCTGATCTGGTAGAAGTTCAACGCTGTACTCATCATCCCGGCCGAGCTCGAAACGGCGACGAGAAGCCAGAACGACCGGGTACGGGCTGCCTCGGACCTATCGAGACTCGGCGCAGGGGTTGTGGTCTGATCATCGGGGTCGACGGGTGATGCGGAGTTGGTGGGCAGGCGTCGCAGCCCGAACACGGCGATTGGTACGACGGTGGCCAGCACGACCGCGGCGGAAACCAGCCAGGCGGATCGCCACCCCACGGCCGCGATGGTGATGGCGAGCCCGAACGGCACCAGTGCCATCAGCCCGTGTGATGCCATCGAATAGACACCCAACGCCGTTCCCCGATTGCGGACGTATCCGAGGGACACGGTGACCGTCGAGATCAGGGAGAGCGAACCCTGTCCGAGGAACCGAATGCCGGTGAACCCGATCGCCAACCAGATGAACCCGTTGACGAAGGACATGTTGACCAGGGCGAGTGCGAACAGCCCACCGATGATGATCTGTGCCCGTCGTACACCGCGGGCGTCGATCAGCTGCCCAACTCTCGGCAGGAGCAGCGCCCCCGTCAACGTGCCGATGAGATACGCCAGGCTGACTCGTTCGGAGCTCAGGTTGAGCGCGGCCTCCATCTTGGGGTTGAAGACCGAGACACCAATGGTCTGCCCTGGTCCGGTCAGGCCCGCGGTGAGTGTCCCGAGGGCGAGGATGAGTATGCCGCCCTCCCACCGTGTGCGACGCGGGGTTGGTGCAGCGCGGGTCGTCGTCACCACGGCAGGTTACTGCGAAGCCGAAGGTTCACCCGTGCCATGTAGCGGGGTCGATGGGCTCCATGAACGTCAGCACGATCGACTCAAAAGCAATGGAGAAGAGTGACCATTCGTCGGTTGACCCGTCGTCGTTGGTCCGTTCGATCCCATCGAGATATTCGGCACTACGCATGAAGTACCGCGGGCCGAGACCCTCGGCCAGAGCGGCGGCCGCGATCTCGCCATAGTGGTAGGCCCGTTCGCCGTATTCGGGTTTGGGTCGGAGCCCCAGAATGTAGGCGACGCTGGTGTAGATGGCGTCGATCGTGTCTCGCCGGTACAGCTCCTCCGACTCGCTCATCCATTCCGCCAGGTCATCATCGCGTTCAACATCCGGATTCGAATTCAGTACCGCTCGGAGCGCCACCACCAGTTGCCAACTGCGGGAGTTCGCCACCGCCTTCGCGTTCACACCACCAGCGACTCGACACAACTCGCGGAACAGGGCGGCCGGCGCGGCATCGGGCATCCGTTCGACAACCTCGATGGCGGCTTCGTGGGTTCGGGCAATGGTGATCGTGCGTTCGGCCACCGCTCGTTTCAGCACGGTCCGCTGGAACAGCTCTTGGGGAGAGAAGTCGTCGTCGGTGGACCATGCGGCATAGGCGGAACTGCGCGAGACGTCGGAATCCTTGACGGCCTGCTCGAGTGTGACCGCGCCAAATCCGATCGTCAGGCCGTGTTCGGCGAGTTGGTGAAGTCCGGCCTCCACACACCGGTTTCGGGTCTCTTCTGCGCTGAGCCTCTGCTTCGCCATCGTTGTTTGCTCCGCATTGGACTTTTGGACACGTTGTCCATTATCGTCACACGAGTAGCCCACCGTGGCAACCAGGCGGGACTGGATGCCACGGTATCTTCACTGCGCTACGCCGAGGCCGGTGGGAGCCTCAACACCAAGGCGGGATACGGACGGGTGCTGTTTACGAACAGCACCCGTTCCGTCTTTGGCGGCGCGGCATGGTCAGCGACCTCGGAGTTCGCCGACGCGGTTGGCGAGCACCCACAGCCAGGCATAGCGCCCCTGCTTCGAACGCAGGCCAGGGAGGTGCACGCCCAGCCATGCCCACGACTTGAGTGATGCTGACGATGGTGCGGGACGAAGGCCGAGCGCCTCGGCGCGCCGTCGCAGCTCCGGCCGTCCCCGACCGTAGAAGATCCCCTGGTTCCAGACATCGCGCCATCCGGGGCGGTAGCGATAGTTCACAGTCGCCGTCGGGACCAGGACGACCTCATGGCCAGCGGCCTTTGCTCGCAGAGAGAACTCGATGTCCTCGAGACCGACGAAGTCCTCGTCCCATCCGGACAGTTCCTCCCACACGGATCGATGCATTGCACAGTTGTTGCCGCGAGCGAATGCGGTCTCGCCAAAGTAGGGCAGGGACGCGGCGGAGTCGGCGGGCCGCGACCGGGCCAGCCATTCGGGATTCAGGTCGTCGACGTCGAGGGTCCCGACCGCCAGGCGTTCGGTGCGCATGGCCTCACCGAACGCCGCGACCCAACCGGGCTGGACAACGTCGTCGCCATCACAAAGAGCGACCGCGGACGCGGACGACCCCCGCACACCCGCGTTCCGGGCGTACGCCACCCCCGCCTTCTCGCTCGCGGTCACAATGCGAACCGCGGTGTCGCCCCCGGCAAAGGATCGGGCGATGTCGACCGTGCCGTCGGTCGAATTGTTGTCGACCACGATGATCTCCCACGTTCCCCCGGACCACTGTTGGGCGGAGAGCGCGGCCAGCTGTTGGCCCAATGTGGCTTCCTCGTTGTGACACGGGATGATGACCGAAAGATCGAGGGTCATCGTCGTCTCGCCTCGAACTCACCCTGAATCTCGCCGAGGATCTGACTGGCCACCCACACCCAACGAGCGCGGGTTGGTTGCGACACGAGCGCGCGAGGCCCATGGACCACCAGCCAACCCACTCGGCGAAGGTTGGCCCTACGCGCGGCCGAGACGTCGATCGCGTCTTCGAGCTGGTTCCGTACCGGGATGCGGTACCGGCCATAGGCCCGTCCCTGATCGAACGTTGCCCGAAGTGATGGACGTAGGCGATAGTGCACAACCGCGTCGGGGACAAAATGCAGGATGACGTCGCCGCGCCACGCACGAATGGCGATGTCGAGGTCGCAGCCGGCAGGGTAGTCCTCGTCGAATCCGCCGAGATCTTCGAGCAGCTCACGCCGGAAGCCCATGCTGCAGCCGTGCGCGTACGGCACGAGATCGAACAGGAGAGACTCGCTGGTCACCGAGGACCCCCGAACATCGGCAATCCACGTCTCGTTGAGCTCGTACATGTCGATCGGACCGGTGACGTAGGCGTGTTCATCGAGCGCTGCCGCCATGGCCGGTAGCCATCGTGGCCCGACAATGTCATCGCCATCGCAGTACAGGATGTGGTCACCGAGGGCGGTGTCCAGGCCGACGTTGCGGGCATACGGTTCGCCCGGCCGATCGCTCGCCGGGACAACCCGCAGGTTCACGTCAGGGTGGTCAGCGGCCCATCGTTGGGCGACCTCGGCCGATCCGTCGGTCGAGCGGTTGTCCACCACGATCAGTTCGGTCGCCGGCGCGGCGGCGAGCCCGGCGTTGATCCCATCGAGTTGCTGGACGAGATGATCGGCGTTGTTGAACACCGGGATGATCACCGAGACGGTGGGAGATGCGGGGGCAGACACCATCGACTCGCACGCTAGTGGCTACCGAGTTCGTGCGAGGTGGACGAATCGTGCATACTCTCCGGATGAGTCGCATCACCATCAGCCCGCGGATCCGGATGACGCCGTTTCACGAGTCGACCGTGGCCGCTGGCCTCTCCGATCTCACCGTCTACAACAAGATGGTGTTGCCCACGTCCTACGGTGATTTGAAGGCCGAATACGACCGGCTCATCAATGGCGTCGCCCTCTGGGACGTCTCCGCGGAGCGCCAGGTCGAGGTGAGCGGGCCCGATGCTGACGCGTGTGTGCAATACCTGACCTCGCGCGATCTCGGAAAGCAGAAGGAGGGGCAGGGGTACTACGTCGCGATGTGCGATCACGCCGGTCGGATCCTGAACGATCCCGTCCTCCTCAAGCTCTCCGGCAATCGCTATTGGTTCTCGCTCGCCGACAGCGACATGTTGTATTGGTGCCGGGCCATCGCCGCCGAGAAGGGCTTCGACGTTGAGGTGTGTGAACCGGACGTGTCACCGCTCGCACTGCAGGGACCGAAAGCCGAGGACCTCGTGGCGGAGTTGTTCGGCGAACACATCCGCGACCTCCGCTACTTCGGGTTCATCGAGACCGACCTCGACGGCATCCCACTCGTCTTGTGCCGGTCGGGCTGGAGCAAACAGGGCGGATTCGAACTGTTTCTACAGGACGGATCCCGCGGCAATGAGCTGTACCAAAAGGTCCTGACCGCAGGCGAGAAGTATGACATCGGCCCCGGCGCACCGAATCACGTCGAACGCGTCGAGAGTGCACTCCTCTCCTGGGGTGGCGACACCACGCCGGAGAGCAACCCCTTCGAGTCCGGGATGGGCCGCTTCGTACATACCGATACCGACGTCGACTACATCGGCAAGGAAGCGCTGCAGGCGATTGTGGCCAATGGCGGCCCGGAGCGACTGTTGTGTGGCCTCATCGTCGAAGACGAAACCGTCGACGCGTGGCCGCTTCCCGCCCGAACACCGGTCAGGCACAACGGTGAAGAGGTCGGCACGATGAGTGCGATCGTCCACTCCCATCGCATGGACAAGACCATCGCGCTGGCCCAGGTCCGGCGCGACCTGGTGGAACAGGGTGAGGTTGTTCAGGTCGAGGGCCCTGCTGGTCAGGCCAGCGCCACCATCACCTCGCTGCCCTTCCTGTAGGTCAGCGGCGGGGGCTCAACGAGCCAGCAGACGTTCTATCCGGGAGATACTTCGTTCCGCGTCCATCGCGCGTGCCATCTCCTCGAATTCGGCGGTCGGCCCAGTCCATCGCAGTTCCTCGATGTCGGTGAACGTTGGTGCTTCGAGTTCGAGCGTCGCTATCCGGCGGAACAAGAGCGCCAGGTCGAGGTTGGAGGCGAGGGTGTTGGCCAGCTTCGCGCCGCCGCGCACCGTGATGTCCCACTGGCCAGCTGCGAGCGGAATGTCCTCGATGTGGGTGTACCGAGCCAGCACCGTACTGGAACTCTTTGCCCCCCAACCGCTGAGCCCGGGGAATCCGTCCGCGGTGTCACCAACCAGTGCGAGGTAGTCAGGGATCGACTCTGGCTCGACACCGAACTTCTCGACCACGCCGGCTCGGTCGTACCGAACCCCTTTGCGCCGGTCGAACTGGACGACGTGCGTGCCATCATCGACGACCTGGGCCAGGTCTTTGTCCGGTGTACAGATCATGACTTCGTCGACCTCGGCCAGCGCGGCGGCTTTCACCGCGGCCGCGCCGAGTGCGTCATCGGCTTCGTATTCGACCATCGGCCAGACGGCGAATCCGGCGGCGCGCAAGACGTCCTCGAGCAGAGGGAACTGCGCCATGATGTCGGGTTCGACCCCCGAGCCGTCCTTGTAGTCTTCCCACAGGTCGTTACGGAACGACTCGATGACGTGATCGGTCGCGATGCCGACGTGCGTCGCACCCTCCTCGAGAAGCTGGAGCATCGAGCCGAGAACCCCACGAACCGCTCCGACCTCGTGTCCTGACGTGGTCATGTGCGAGGGCGTTGCGAAGTAATACCGAAACAGCTCGTACGTACCGTCGACCAGATGAACGTTCATAACGCCACTCTTGCAGGTCAAGGTGTCGCGGACCAACGACGCGACTTTGGTAGAACAGTGCGTGTGCACCTGACACCTGAGCAAATCGATCGACAGCCGTTTCGTATGCGCAAACGTGGCTACGACATCATGCAGGTCCGAAACTTCCTGCGTGAGATCGCCCAAGAGATGCGCTCCCGCCAACGAGTACGGGATGAACTTGCGGCAGACGGCAATCCCGAAGCGGTCGCAGCGGTTCGTGCCACGGAACTGATCGCGGAGGCGGAGGAGCGAGCCGCGGAGATCGTCGATGCCGCCCATCACCGCGTCGAGCTCGTTGGCTCCGCGGAGGAACAGGCCGCGCAGATCGTGGACAACGCAGTGAAAGAGGCTGCCCGTCGTCTTGATGACGCCGAGGACAACGCTCGCGCCCGAGGCGATGAAGTGATGTCCGAAACTCAGACTCGCCTGGACGCGCTGCTCGCGCAGGAGCGCGAGGTGCACCAGCGACTGCACGAGTTGGAACTGGACTCGACGATGGCGGCCGCATCTCCATTGCCGATGCGGTCAGGCACCGACAGCACTGCGATGGCGGTCGCCCCTGAGTTCGCCGACTTCGCAACGTCTCTTCAGTCGGCGGTACGCGACGAGATCAGCGGCTGAGCTCACGCGCCGACGACAACCGGAGGGGTTGTTGTCGTCGACCGGGTGAAGTCACCCGTGTACTGCGAGTGTGTGGGCGCTGCGCCGATCAGCCAGGCGCGGGCGGTCGGTTACTAGCCGATCGACGCAGATCCCATTGTCATGTCGCGTGGTGATCAAGCGAACTCGTTCACCGTCGAACTTGACGTTGCAATTACATTACAATTGTAACAAACGAGTGTCAAGAATATATTCTCGACACGCTCAGTGGTCCCTGCACCCGCGATGGCGACACCTTGTCGTTCAACACCGAGGTCGTTCAGGACCCGAGCTTCTGGCGGCCTTCGAGGGCACGACCGAGGGTGAGCTCATCGGCGTATTCGAGGTCGCCACCAACGGGCAGCCCGCTGGCGATTTTTGTGACCGTGATGCCAAGCGGCTCGAGTAGACGCGCGAGATACATCGCGGTGGCCTCCCCTTCGATGTTCGGATTGGTGCAGAGGATGACTTCAGCAATCTGTTCGGCCGTGATGCGCGACAGCAGTTCGGCGATACGAAGCTGTTCGGGACCGATGCCCTCGATCGGGCTGATGGCTCCCTGCAGAACGTGATACCGACCCTTGTATTCGCGGGTGCGTTCGACCGCCACGATGTCGCGGGACTCCTCCACCACACATAGCACTGAGGTCTCCCGGCCGGGATCGCGACAGATCCCACATTCCTCGCCCTCGGCAATGTTGAAACAGCGGTCGCAGAAGGAGATCCGCTCCTTCACTTCGGTGATGGCCGAGGCGAGACGATTCGCGTCAACGGCTGGAATCTTCAACAGGTGGTAGGCAATCCGCTGGGCGGACTTCGGTCCGACGCCGGGAAGACGGCCGAGTTCATCGATCAGTTCTTGAACCGGCCCGGCAAAGATCGCCACTCAGGCGCCCCCGAGCAGTCCACCAAGGCCGCCGAGATCGAGCCCGCCCATGGCGTCAGCCTGGCCGTCCTGGATTTGGGTGGCCGCGTCACGGAGTGCGGCCAGAACGAGGTCCTGCAGCATGTCCACGTCCGTGGAATCAACCACGGTCGGGTCGATCGTCACGGAATGGAAGTTGAACCCGCCGTCGACCTGCACCTTGACCATGCCGCCTCCGGCGCTTCCTTCGACGATCTCCGCCGCGGCTTCCTGAGCACTGGCCATCATCTCCTGCGCCTGTGCCATCAGGCCGCCAAGGTCGGGCATACCACCACCGTCGGCCGCACCGCCGCCGAGCAGGGATCCGAGGTCGGGCATGTCGCTTGGTTCAGGAGTCTGGTCAGACATGGAAATCAGCTTTCTGGTGGGGCGAGTATTTCGGCACCGGGGAAAACATCGGCGATCCGATCCACCACGGTACTTCCACCGGCATCCGTCAGGTCGTGGACGCTGATGTCTTCTTCGGCGGTGTCCGGAGTTGATGCGTCATCCGAAGACGCCGATGGTGCTGCAGCCTCAACGGCCCCGGTATGCAGGGTGAGCACGAGCGGCGTTCCGAACGTGGATGACAAGGCTGCTTCCACCTCCGGGCGGTACTTCTCGCAGCGTTGCTGCTGGGCTGCGCTGGGGAGGAAGAAGTTGATCGTATTACCCTCGACGGAGCCGACCTCGCCCGCAAGAAATCGAGCCCTTGCGGGGGTTGACTGCGAATCGAGCATCGCGCTCCACTGCGAGCGAACGCTTTCCACGCTCAGGCCATCCGCGCCCGCACCATCAGCTGGTGGGGCTGGTGTTTCCGGCTCGGCTGCCTTCGGGGTCGCGGCTGTGTCCGCAACTGGAGTTGGTGCGGGAGCAGGAGGGTCGTCCCTGCGCATCGATGGCGGTGCGGGAGCGGAGGGAACCGCGGCAGCGGACTCTGCGACATCGATTGGTGGCGCCTCGGGTGGGGGTGGTGTCCTCGGGGCGGCTGTGGTACCCCGGGGTTTGAGCGCGGCGCGAGCGAGGTCCGCAGGT
>SHLQ01000255.1 GCA_004282895.1 Acidimicrobiales bacterium | reverse complement strand
GTCGTAGCCAACGCAGGTCATCTGGTGCCGATGGAAGCTCCGGCCCGGGTTGCCGAATTGGTGCACGGAGCGTTTCAAGAAACCTACGGCCGGTAACATCGCATCGGTGTTTGCCAGTTCCACACTCAATGACCTCTCCAACCAGCTGAGCCGCGGATCGAGCGCCGTGGTCGACGTCGACGTCGATCCGCTCGACTTCGTACGTTCAGGGTCGGCGTCGTTTGCCGTGGCTTCGTATTTCGGTTCCCCGGGCGGAACCCGTATCGGTGGACTCGGTGTTGCGTGGCAGGAGACGTCGTCTGGTGACGATCGATTCGTCACGGCCGACGCGGCCCGCGCCGCCGCCGGTTGGTCGGCGGCAGTGAGAGCACTGGTTGGCTTCTCGTTTGCGGACGACGGTCCCCGGCAACCCGAATGGGACGGTTTCGCCGCCACGAGTGTGCACGTTCCGCAAGCGGCGGTCGTCGAGGAGGACGGTTGTCGCAGGCTGGTCGTCGCGATGCCACCCGGACTGTCTGCTGAGGACCTCATCACCACCCTCGCCGGACTGCAATCCCCGGGGCGCTCGGTGCTTCCAGAGTTCGCGGATCACGTCGTCGAGGCCACTCCACCGCCTGGCGAGTGGCGAGAAGAGGTCGCTCAAGCGATTGCGGCGATCAAAGGCGGAGCAATGCTCAAGGCGGTGTTGGCTCGTTCGGTGATCGTCCGTACGGAAGGTCCGGTGCTGGCGTTTGATCTCGTCGAGCACCTTGCCCACGAGTATCCACAGTGCTTTGCCTTCGGTTGGCAGATCGGCGATGCGACCTTCATCGGCGCCAGTCCAGAGCTGTTGGTCGAACGCTCAGGCTCAAAAGTCCGCAGTCAGCCCCATGCGGGCTCAGCAGCTCGTGGTCGAGGCGACGAACAGGATCGAGCGCTTGGCGAGGGTCTGTTGGCGAGCGCCAAGGATCGCCGCGAGCACGCCCTGGTGGTTGATGACATCGTTCGCCGCCTGGAGCCGGTCACCACCTCGCTACAGGTCCCGACGACACCGTCGCTACGAAAGATGACGACTGTGCAGCACCTTTCCACGACAGTTGATGGCGTCCTCAGCGAGGACTCGAGCGTCATCGAGCTGGCGGGTCTGCTGCACCCGACTCCCGCTGTGGGCGGAGTGCCTCGTCAGGAGGCACTTGCGTTCATCGACAAGGTCGAACGCATGGATCGTGGGTGGTACCTGGGAGGGGTCGGTTGGTGCGACGCCGAAGGCAACGGGCAGATGGCTGTGGCCCTGCGCTGCGGGTTGCTGCGCGGCGACACCGCGCACCTACAAGCGGGTGCCGGGATCGTTGCCGATTCCGATCCCGAGGCAGAGCTCATCGAGACCAGGCTCAAGTTCGGGCCCCTGCTGTCGGTGCTGACGGCAACCTGACCCTGCGCTCAGGCGAGGGCGGCCGACACGGCCTCTCGAATCCGTGCGTGCACCTCGACGTTCATGTTGCGATCGGTCCGAACGACGATCACTCGTGGACCTGTGCGTGCGAGTTCGCCGGCCAATTCCTCAGGGGTGTCGACCGTTGCCGCGCTGACTCCGAAGGCTCGAGCCACCGCAACGAAGTCCACGCCGTGTGGGGCTCCGAAGTACTCCTCGAATTCCGGCAGTTCGACCTGGGGCAAGAAGTGGAAGATGCCGCCGCCGTCGTTGTCGACGATGACCACCGCGACGTCAAGGTCCAGACGGGTGGCCGTGGCCAGCGCGGTGAGGTCGTGGAGAGCGCCGACGTCGCCCGTCAACACGGTCGTTCTGCGTTGCGACCCAGCGGCGGCGCCAAGAGCCATCGACAGCAGGCCATCGATTCCATTGGCGCCACGGTTCCCGAGGATGGTCAGCGGGTCATTCCGCACGGCCATGAAGGCGTCAACGTCTCGGATGGGCATCGACGAACCGACG
This sequence comes from Acidimicrobiales bacterium, assembly GCA_004282895.1. GTDB lineage: Bacteria > Actinomycetota > Acidimicrobiia > Acidimicrobiales > SHLQ01 > SHLQ01. Next base: position 2,085 of record SHLQ01000255.1, on the reverse strand, counting down.
ACGAATACGCTGTCGCCAGGAATCTGAGCGCCGACTTGGGATGCGATGGCCGGCTCGTTCGGAAAGGCGGTTGCGTTCATTACTTCGTCGACCGTCACGGCAGCGGTGCCGTCCGCCGCGATCCAGGAGGCCCGATGGGTCTTGTCTGTCGGCACGATGCGCTTGGCCAACTCGCGCAATATCTGGTCGGGGTCTGCCCTGACCAGAGTGGCGAGGGAGTTGGTCGGGTCGGACCATCCGGACGAGTCGATGAGTATCTGTGGGATGGAGGGATGCTTCTCGAGCCACGTCCAAAACGGCTTGGACGTTGGAATCGCTCCAATTCGCAAGACCACTTCGGGAGCGTGATTGTCGAAATAGCCGCTTCCCGCCAGGAGGTCTCCGTGGGCCAGCGCGCCGCCGAGACCGTGCGGCCCGGCACGCAGACCCGAGAGAGGGTCGGCCAGTATCGGCCATCCGGCCGCCTGCGCGAACAGTCCTGCGGCTTCCGATGCTCGGGTCGCTCCGTGTCCAACTGCCAGGAGGCCGCGTTTGTCGTTCATCGAATCCAGCAGCGACTCGAAATCGTTGTCGCTGAGCGTTGCATCGCCTCTCACGACCTGAGGCACCGTGCCCTTCGGTTGCGGCGCATCGGGAGTGGGGCCCGGCATCAGTGGGGCGCGGAACGGGAAGTTCACGTGGACCGGACCCGGTGGGGTGTCCAATGACTCGGCGACCGTTTGTGCCGCCAGTCGGTGAGCGGTTGTTGCGGCGGTGGCGTCGCTGAGGCCGGCCTCGTGGGACCACTTGACTGCTCCACCAAACACCTTCACCTGATCGATCGCCTGGGGGGCTCCGACATCTCTGAGTTCCGGGGGACGGTCGGCCGACAGGACGATCAGCGGCGTGCGAGAGAACGCCGCCTCGGTGATAGCGGGGAGGTAATGCGTCACCGCTGAGCCCGAGGTGCAGACCAGCGCTGCTGGGGTGCCGGTCACTTTGCCGATGCCGAGGGCGAAGAACCCCGCGGAGCGTTCGTCGTGGTGGATCCACTTCTCCACGTCGTCGTTGTTGGCAAACGCATGAGCGAGCGGGGTGTTGCGGGCACCCGGAGATATGCATACATGGCGAAGACCTGAAGTGGCAAGCGCCTCCACAAAGGCCGTCATGCGGATGGTGGTGTGGTTCACGCCAGGCAGGATACTGATCTTGCTCACACCTCCTGCTTCACGCCGAGGTACTGCATTGCGTTGCTGATACGGCTGGTCGCAATGCCGGCGATGTCGCCCCAAAACGAGAACAAGCGCCGGCCAATCGGCCCGGCGCCCGTCCTGTCACTTTTCCGACGATGGTCGGTATGGATCACTCGAGATATGAACATTGAGACACGATCAATGCCTCGTGAGAGTGTTTTCGGCATCAACCACGGGAACCTTTAGCCCATGGCCAGGCGATCATCACCCGATGAGTACGCCCACCGAGGCGGTCAGGGCGAACGCTGCCTGGACTTGACCGGTGCGGATCAGCACGGCGACGAGCTGCGGTCCTGGGGGTGCGGAAGCCATGAGTCCGAGCGGGCGGATCGCGAGCGGGGCGACCCCGAGTGCCAGCAGAGTTGGCGCAGGAATCCATCCGCCGATGACGCCAATCGGCACCATCGCAAACGCCGCAGCGATCATGGCTGCGTAGAGCCGTCGCGAGACGGACGATCCAAGCAGCACGGCCAGCGTTCGTTTACCTGCATGCGCGTCTGTCTCGGCGTCACGAACGTTGTTTGCGACGAGGATCGCCGAAGCGAACATGCCCATCGAAATCGCGAGGACCCATGCGCCGACAGGAGCACTCCGATCAAAGACGTACCGCGTTCCGACTGTTGCGACGAGACCGAAGAAGACGAAGACGAAGAGCTCACCGAAACCTCGGTAGCCGTACGGGTACGGGCCGTTGGTGTATCCGAACGCCGCGAGCAGCGACACGACACCGATTGCGATGATCACCCAGCCGGCGAGCCAGGCGAGATAGAGGCCACACAAGACGGCGAACGCCAGAGTCGCTGCGATGCCGCGCCACATCGCCGCCGGTGAAATGAGCCCTGACGCCCCTGCA
>SHLQ01000085.1 GCA_004282895.1 Acidimicrobiales bacterium | reverse complement strand
GCCCACGTCGGCTTTGCGCCCGATGTCGGGCGCCGTCCCGACGTGTTATCGCGATCCGTAGTAGCGGTCGCCGAAGTCACCCATGCCGGGGAGCAGGTAGCCGTTTGGCCCGACGGCGTCGCCGGTGGCAATTGCGTAGACCGACACGTCGGGGAATTCCTCGATGATGGAGTTCACGCCGCCCACAGAGGCAATAAAGGTGAGGAAACAGATGTCCGTCACCCCGAACTCACGCAGGCGGCCAATCGTCGCGAGGGCCGTCTTGCCGGTCCCGATTGCCGGGTCGAGCAGCAGCACTCGTGCCTCACCGATGTTCTCCGGCAACTTGAGGTAGTACTCGACGGTCGCCCCGACCCTCTTGTCGTGGTACACGCCGAAATGCCCGGCCTGGCAACCCGGCAGTGTCTCCATGGCGGTCTCGAGCATCGCCGCGCCGGACCGGAGAATGGCGATTGGAGCGACGGTGCTCCTCAACCGATCGACCGTCGTCTCGACGAACGGTGTTTCGATGGTGGTCTCGCTCGTTGCGAGATCGGCAGTTGCTGCGTACACGAGCTGGCGGGTCAACTCCACAACGGCTTGACGGAACATCTGCGTCGGAGTTCTGGCATCGCGAAGAATCCCCAATGCATGGCGGGCCAACGGGTGCTCGATCGTGTGCACGTGGTCATGAACCGTCATGGTCGACTCCTTCTTGTCTTTCGCATCAGAACACGGTCCCGTCACTCTCGAGGGTCAGCGGTGGTGTGCCCAAGGGATCTCGTTCGTAGGCAAGTGCACGTCCGGCCGCCCACGTTCCGCCCTCAAGGATCTCGGCCAGCAGCATCTCGGGACGGCCAAGGACCGTCTTTACCCGACCGGCGATCTCATCGAGCAGGGTGATCGTTAGTGCCCGCCACTCGACGATCACGGGGCTGCCGGGCTGGTGGGCGACCACTGCAAGGGATGGATCCCGCAGTCCGATCACGCCCGTTTCGTACAGGAGCCCACCGTTTCGGTATTCGGGCAGCCCGGTCAGGGATTCCACGCCGTCAACGTCGATCCCGACGCGCTCGAGGGTCTCGACCAGCGAGTAGGTCAACCACTGGCTCAGCTTGTGGAACGGAATGATGGCGTCCACACCGGTGCCGAATGGTTCGTAAAACCAGGAGTCACCCAAACGGACACCCTCAACCTCCAACCGGTCGGGCCAGATCGGCGCAAGGACATCGAGCACCACGTCAAGTACGGCGGTCGCCCGCACGGGACTGTCGCGCACCAAGTGATCGACGAGGTCACCGGGTCGCTGGTGGGGGAATACCTCCGGTCGCTCGAGGATTGCTCGACCGAGGCCCTGCATCATTGCGAGGCGTCCACCAACACCAAGCAACGGATTCGCATCGGAGATCTGAAACCCGGCGTTCAGCTGCTCCTCAGTCAATGAGGTGAGCGCCGATGCGTCGGTGGTCATGGAGTCACTCGAGGAGAACTGACCGGCAAGGAACATCCCCAGGCTGGCGAGTCCAAGTCCCTCCGAGCGACCGATCCGTTCGTCGCAACCATCGGGAAGGTACGACCACACGGCGCCGGCGCCGGCATCGAGCAGCACCGAGGGGACGATAAGGTCGAACCCGGCGCGGGCCCGTTCCCTTTCGTCGAGGGCTTCCTCGTGGTGTTCATACGTCGCCTGCAGAGTGCTCCCCGGCGCAGAGAAGTGACGCCACCGGGAGTGATACGGAATGTCGAGATCCGGATACCGCGCCCGAGTGGTCGATGCGACGAATTCCGCGCATACGTCGAGTTTGTCCTCGTGCAACTCGAAGTGCCCCCGCCCTGCACGGACATGATCGGTGACCCGCGCCGATTGCGACCGGACGGCCGCGGCACTGAGGAGCTCAGCCGCAGAGTGCGGGAGTGCCGTCATTCGTCGAGACTGCGGCCGATGACGTCATCAAGCTCGGTCGTCGACACATCGTCCTCGGTGAAGTAGCCCGCGGCCTTCTTGGCTTCGATCTCCACTTGAGCGTCCGCGGGCACAAGCTCTTCGGGCAGGCTCAGTCGGTTGACCACTTCGACCCCACTGTTGGCGATCGCGTCGTACTTCATGTTGCTCATCGAGTGCAGGTTGTGGATCTTGCGAATGCCGAAGTAGTGCAGCACATCGGGCATGAGCTCCTGGAACCGTGCGTCCTGAACGCCGGCGACACACTCGGTACGCTCGAAATAGGTCGACGCGCTGTCCCCGCCGTCCTGTCGTTTTCGGGCGTTGTAGACCATGAACTTGGTGACCTCGCCGAGCGCTCGGCCTTCCTTGCGGTAGTAGACGACCAGCCCAACTCCCCCGCGCTGTGCGGTTCGGGCCGCGTCTTCGATCGCCCACGTGAGGTAGGGCCGACACGTGCAGATATCGGAACCGAACACATCGGAGCCGTTGCACTCATCGTGCACCCGCAGGGTCAACTCCACCTCGGGGTTGGCGAGATCCGCGATGTCACCGAACACGTACGCCGTTGTGCTGCCGATCGGCGGAAGAAGGATTTCCAGATCGGGACGGGTCACGAGCTCGGGGTACATCCCGCCCGTTTCCATGTAGAGCACACGTCGCAGATCGGACTCGGCGATCTCGAAGCGAGCCGCCATCGAGGGAAGATGCCAGACCGGATCGATCGCGACCTTGGTGACGGAGACGTCCGCCTCTGGCCCCACGAAGTGACCGTCGACCTGGAGCCTGTTCGCGTCGATGGCCTCAGCGATCTCGGGCAGCTGCAGGTGAGCCTGGGTGACCGCAATCGTTGGCTGGATGTTGTATCCGTCTTCGAGGTGGTGGCCGAAGTGCCGGGCGATGCCGGCTCCCCAGGGGTCGAGCGACACGATCTCGCCCGGGGTGCTCCAGGACGGCTGTGGCTCAATACGTGTGGTCGGTTCGGTATCGGTCAGATCGGGGCGATGATCGGTGGGGAACGTTCCCTGTGCGATCGAAAGCGCGCGGTAGATCGAGTAGCTACCACCATGGCTGCCGATGGCGTTTCGATCTGCCTTGTCGCTAATTGTGCCCACGATGGGTCCGCGGTCGGCAGGATCGGCGGCGCCCCACTTGATCTCGATGAAACGGCTCGACTTGTGAGCCGTATGGGATGTCAGCACGACATGTGGATCCATGGGAAGCACCTCTTTCGAACGAGCGTAGTTGGTGGTCATATCGGCCATGGTCACAGCCCTTACAAGGAAATTCCTTCTAAAAGGCGCTCATACGTCAAATTATGAATACGACTCCGTATATAGTTGGATCCAACTTCCCCTGATCGACGCGGCCGACGCCGCCACAGAATTCAGGAGAATGTGATGTATCCCACCGCACCCGACCTCACCGGCCGGACCGAGGTGTTTGTTCTTCCGCACGCCGATCCCGCGGTTGATCCGATCGGGTTCGACCCCCGTAGCGACTATGCCGAACAGTTCTGGCTGCCCATTCTTGGCCCGAGCACACTGTGGATGCTCCGCCGCCTCGCCCAACGGTTCGACGTGGAACCGGACGGGTTTGCGCTCGATCTACCAGAGCTCTCCGCGTCACTTGGTATCCGCAGCAAGGCGGGCGGGCGCAACACCACCTTCCACCGCTCGATCGAACGCCTGGTGACGTTCAACATGGGCCGCACGATCGACGAGCGCACCATCTCGGTGCGACGCATCATGCCCCCGCTTCACGCCGGGCAGGTTCGACGGCTCTCACCAAATCTCCAACAGCGCCACGCCGATGCCATCGCGCAACGGTCCATCGATCAGGTGGAAGATGTGCGCCGGTCAACCGAAGTGGCGACGACCCTGCTGCGTCTCGGCGACAGTCCCGATCTGGTCGAGCAACAACTCATCACGTGGGGCATAGAACCGAAGACCGCCCGTGACGCGGTCAACGTGGCGTGGGCGGCAAAAGCCAGAGCCGATCAGGCGCTATCGACCGTCGACTGAGGTGTGCCCGGGAGGGTGAGGTCGCCTCGCTTCCGCGGCGGAAACACCTCGAAGTACGTCACGTAAACCGTCACCGCCGAGACCGCAAGGACAAACGAGATCAGCGCCCACCATCCCGGGGACAGACCTGGCACGAGCGCCACGGCCATATACGGCGCAAGTGCCACGACAAAACAGATCAACCAGCTGCGCAACCGCATCCACCGCATCGCCAGAGCAGTTACGGCCACTGCAGCGACCGGTACAACGATGGGCACAATCGACACCTCCATGATGACGGCTGCCAGCGCCGCCCCACCGGTGGCTGCACCCGCGAGCACCAACACCAATTGCAGGTGACGTCCCGCACGCACTCGATCAAAGGCGCTCAGCCCAAACCCGACAACCACGACCCCCAGCAACACGAAGGTCCACGTCCAGTGTTGTTCGACCGCCGTAACGACGCCCGCGCCGAGCGCCAGATACCCCGCCGCATACCCGGTCACCTTGAACCATCCCAAAGAGGCCTGTCGCCCATCGGTGAGTGCCAGCGCGGCCGCCAACCCGACGGCGACTACACAGGCGGCCCAGCGTTGCCACGTGTGGTAGTCCGACGACAGGTTCGACGCGATGAGGTCGGCCGTTCCCAGGACCTCGGTGTCCACCTCCCACCGCCCAACCGCCAACGCGGCGTAGCCGAGTACGCCGGCCGTGAGTGTGCGCCGGGGAAATACGAGGGCGGCGAGCGTGAAGAGGAAGACGGGCTTGATCGCGCCCAGAACCGCGCGTGGCACCCTGCCTGCGGGCATGAGCGCCGGCCACGCGTTCAGTCCGAGCCGCATCCCGATGCGAGACCATCGACCCGGTTCGAGGTCGAAGGGAATGCGGTCGGTGCCGGCCGTCAAGCCGCCAACGAGAGTCTTGGCTTCATCGAAATCCGCGGTCGGCGGCTTCGTCGGCTCCGGTTCGACCTCCTCCGCTTCTGCGACCCACCGAATGTCGCTCGCGAGTATGTCCGCCTGGAGGCGACTGACGAGCAGCCGCTTGGTGTGTGGGAGTTCCTGGGGGACGTCTGGTGCGAGTGATGCCGCCTGCAATTCGGCGCGAATATCGGTCTCCGCTTCTTTCCACAGCTGCGCCAGGTGTTCCATCCAGCCCGCGTGCGGGACTGCGGTCAGCGGCATGCGCACACAACCGCGGACGAGGCGTTCCATCTCCTGCCAGGAGCCATCGGTGTGCGCGACCCAGCGGGTGGAATCGGCGAGCAGGTCCACCAGGCTCGCGGCGGTGTCGAGGCGTCCCCACATCCAGTCGTTGGCGCGCCACTGTGCGGAGAAGAAAGCACCAAAGTTGACCAACTGGTTGCCGGCCAGTTTGTCCTCGACCGCAAGCCTGTTGACGACCGTGCCATCCTCGGCCATCACCCGCTTCGTGGCCGAGAACCATGGGGCGAACGGCGTCTCGTTGCTACCGGAGACACGAATGAACTTGATCGGTGATTCCCCGCGCATCACTCGCCGATGAAGCGGCGCGGTAGCGGCGGCATACGCGCGGAGTCCGTCGGCGCCAAGACGTCTCAGCGCGTCGACCACGGGGTCCTCCAGATCACCCGCCGCCGCGATCAAATGGTTTGCCTGGTCGGCGACCGCCTCCCACATTCGACCCAGGTCCTCCCAATCACTTGCCCGTCCGGCAGACGGGAATTGATGAATCGCATGGAGCTGCTCGTGGAACGCGAGATCATCACCGGTCTGCATGACCTCAAGAAGTGACGCCGGCACGTTCTCGGAGGCGGCTCGAGCGAGCAACGCCACCCGTTCGATCCAGTTCGCCACGTCGTCCGCCGAATCGAGTGAACCGACCGATGCGGCTTCCACCGCCCACGTCTGTTCCCAGATCGAGTGCAGAACCTCGACCAACAACCGGACGCGATACAGGAACTTCTCTGGGCTGACCCCCTGCCTGTCGACCACGACCTGCTGAGTCAAAACCAGGAGTGTTTCCACGGTGTCACCAAGCGCCAACACCGGCAGCGGATCCGCCAGATCGCGGTACTGCTCTTCCAACATCACGGAGAGCTGTCGGTCGAATACCGTCCTCATCAAACCGGGCCAGCCGTCAAACGATCCAACCGGCGCGACGGGCGGAAAGGGATGGGTGGCAACCGCCATCGACGGGTCGGTCAATACCTCACCGATACGAAGCGAGTCCGTCGTGGCCCAAGAAGAGAACCGGGAAGCAGGGACGGTGCTGACCACGGCCGCCTCGAGCAGAGCCTCTCGGGCCGCACGTCGTTCGCCGACGCGTCGGTTGTGTCGGTCGAGCTCGGCCATGTCATCGACCAGTGACTCACTGTCGAATTTCAGCGCGAGGCTCCGTTTCAGGTCGGAAAGCACGCCGGTCAGCTTCGCCCTGGTCGCCCGTGGTGTTGGCGGCGCCGCCTCGTTGGGGCTGGGGTGCAGGTACAGAAGCCACCTGGTGGCGGGGTTGTCCGCGGGCGCGCCAGCGATGGCCTCGATCGCTCGGGTCACCGGAATGTTGTCGAGCAAGCCACCGTCGATCACCTTGATCGGTTCCGGAGCCGGGACGAACTCGGCGTCGGAGAAGACTCCATACATACCTTCGATGGTTGCCGGCTCGAACGCGATCGGGAACGACGAGGTGGCTCGACCTGCGAGAGCGAGGTCGTCGATGGGCGCCGCGAGTGATTCGACGAGGTCTTCCCTGCCGGCCCGTGGGCTGAAGTCGGACAGCTTCGATGCGATGCCTCCCAGGTGTCGGAAGTGAAAGAACGCTGCGCTGCGCGATTCTTCGATGTCATTGAAGACGTCGTTCGCAAGTTTTCTAGCCTTCGGTAGCAACCGGGTGCTCGACAGAAACAGATCCAGCCGTCGCACGCCACCCGACGGATCAGCCGAACCCTGGATCATTTCGGTCAGCTTCTTTCTCGCCACCGCCTGGAAGTAGGCATCACCTTCGAACAGTGACTCACGCTGCGGATCTCCACCCCGGGCGGGAGTGAGCCGCGACAGAGTCTCCACGTCCGCGACCTCCAGCCACACGTCGTCCATCTGCGAGAAGTCGAAGTTGTACACCAGGCTCGCGGCGTAGATCACACCGTTCAATCCGCCGGCACTCGCCCCTGTGAGGATGTCGACGGTGACCTCGTCATACCGGGCCAGACGAAGAAGCTGTCCGTACACATCGAGCGACTCGCCGACAGGATCTTCAGCGAGCGCGTGGCTCGATTTCCGCAGTGCGTCGATCTCCGCAACAGCACCACCGATCCACACCGCCAGGCTCACCCCACCTCGAAGCGACAGCGCAAGACGAAGCTCTTCGGTCTCCGCGCTCCGGACCGTTGTCTGTTCTATCGGTGCTTGCTCCATGATCACCTCCCGCCGGTGCCGCCAACGCCGAGGTTAGTCGAGCAGGTCTTTCGTGAAGTACCGAATGTCCGGTAGCTCGACGTAGTCCATCCGATTCCAGAACTCGAGTGCCGACTCGTTCTCGTCCCACACGGCGAGGCGAAGCTTCGAGATACCAGCACCCAGGAAACGACGTTCGAGCTCGGCAACCACCATCCGGCCGAGCCCTTTTCCTCTCTGCTCCGGACTGATCGCCACGCGCTTGACCCAACCTCGATGGTTGTCGTAACAACCCATGGCGCCGGCAACGAGCATCCCGTCGATCTCCCCCAGCACAAAGAAACCGTCAGGCTCTCGCAGCCGTTCCTCGATCTCGCGAGTGTCCTGCTCGACACCACTAGCCAAGCCGCACACATCCCACAGTTCGATTATTCGTGGGATGTCGTCCCGGGACGCGGTGCGGAACTCCACTCGTTACCCCCAGTTGTCGGCCAGGTCGACCAGTGTGCGGACACCGAACCCGGTTCCGCCCTTGCGAGTCACCGCGTCTTCGCTGTCGGTCCACGCTGGCCCGGCGATGTCGAGGTGCACCCACGGAATACCCTCCCCCACGAACTCTGAAAGGATCAGACCGGCCGTCAGGGCTCCTCCGTACGAGCCGCCGATGTTCTTCATGTCCGCGACCGGTGAGTCGAACATGGACTTGTAGTCGTCCGGGAGCGGCAGGCGCCACACTCGTTCTCCGGCGCGGTCGGCCGCGTCGGCGACGTCTTGGGCGAAATCGTCATCGTTGCTCATGAGCCCGGCGATCTTGGGGCCCAATGCCACCACGCACGCCCCCGTCAACGTCGCGAGATCAACGATTGCGTCCGGCTTCTTCTCGCTGGCAAGGCTGAGTGCGTCGGCAAGCACCAGGCGACCTTCGGCATCGGTGTTGAGCACTTCGATGGTTTTGCCGTTGCGGATTTTGAGCACGTCGCCGGGGCGGGTGGCGTCGCCTCCCAACATGTTGTCGGTCATCGGGATGTACGCCCGGACTCGACTTTGTACACCCGCGGCCTTCAGCGCAGACATGGCACCAACCACGGCCGCGGCGCCTCCCATGTCGCATTTCATGGTCATCATGCCGTTGCCGGTCTTGATCGACAATCCACCGGCGTCGAAGGTGATGCCCTTGCCGACGAAGGCCAACGTGCCCTTGGCCTTGCCCTTCGGCGAGTACGTCAGCTCCACGAAACGGGGATGGTTGGTCGAACCTCGATTCACGCCGAGCAGACCGCCGAGCTTCGCCTTCTTGATCGCGGCGAGGTCCATCACCTTGCAGGTCAGCCCCTTGTCGCGGGCCATGGTCTGTACCCGACGAGCGAAGATCGGCGGCGTGAGTGTGCCGCCCGGTTCATTGACGAAGGTTCGTGCCAGCATCTGCCCTTCGGCGATGCCGGCACCCACGGCGAGGCTTCGTTTTACGCCCGCGCTGGTGGAGCCCGCGACGACGACCTTGGCGAGCTTCTGCTTCTTCGCCTTCGACTTGTAGGTGGTGAATTCGTAGTGGCCGAGCTCGAGACCCTCGGCAAGCGCCTGTGCCGCTGCGGTTTGATCGAGACCGTCGATCTCTTTGACCGCGTCCGCCAGGACGGAGGTGGCCACGTTCTTGTGACGACGAGCGGCTCTGGAGAAGCTGGCTCCGGCTGTGCGCAGACTGTTGGCGGTGAAGTCGTCGGCGGCACCGAGGCCGACGGCAGCAACCAGTCCCTTCTTGGATTCGACGATCATCGTCTTGCCGAGCGTGCCTTCGAACCCCCGGCTGTCGAGCACGGTATCGGGGAGGGACTTCGGGCGATCCCGGTCACTGAACACGCCAATACCGACGAGTTCGGCAGTAGCTGGGGCGGATCGGGCGGTGGTGATGGTGAGGGGCATGGGCCAACCCTATTGCAGCGCACCATTGCGAACTAGGTTCATCTCCAATGGCACCGACGACTGACTGGAACCCGATCCTCCGGGAAGAGCTAGCGAAGCCGTATTGGGCGGAGCTGCAACAGTTCGTACAACAGGAGCGCACTCGCCACACGGTCTTCCCACCCCATGACGAGGTGTTCGCCGCACTCCACATGACGCCCTATGCAGAGACGAAGGTGTTGTTGCTCGGTCAGGACCCCTATCACGGCGACGGTCAGGCCCACGGACTGAGTTTCAGCGTGAAACCGGGTGTACGCATTCCGCCCTCCCTGCAGAACATGTACAAGGAACTCGAAGATGACCTGGGCATCCCGGCGCCCGATCACGGAAACCTCGAGTCGTGGGCCCGCCAGGGGGTCCTGTTGCTCAATGCCTCGCTCACGGTGCGGGCGCATCACGCGGCCTCCCACCAGAAGCACGGATGGGAGACGTTCACCGATCGGGTGATCTCCGCGGTGAACGACAAGCCAGAGCGGGTCGTGTTCCTGCTGTGGGGGAACTCCGCTCGAAAGAAGAAGGCGCTCATCGACACGAGTCGCCACGTAATCATCGAGTCCGTTCATCCGTCGCCGCTTTCGGCGCACCGCGGATTCTTCGGCAGCAAGCCGTTCTCGCGAACGAACGCGGCCCTAACTGAAGCTGGGCTCGACCCGATCGACTGGTCGTTGTAGACGCTGGTTTCGCAGCTCGTCGAACACGACGAGCACAAGGGCAGCCCAGACGATGGCAAAGCCGATGAGCCGGTTCAGCGGAACGCTCTCGCCGAGAATCCACCAGCCAACGATGAACTGCGCAATGGGGACGACGTACTGCATCAGTCCCACAACAACCAGTGGTGCGGCCCGGGCGGCTCCGGCGAACAGGATCAGCGGAACCGCAGTGATGAAGCCCGTGAGCACTATCAATGCCCACGTGAAGAGCGAAGCGTCGCCCGCAATCTCATTGCCAGCTCCGCTGCGCACGACGAGGAGCAGGATCGTCAATGGAGCGACGATGCCCATCTCCGCTGTGAGCCCGTTCACCGCATCCCAGGGGCCCATCTTTCGCAGCAACCCGTAACACCCGAAGGAACCCGCAAGGACCAGTGCCACCCAGGGGAGGCCGCCCTGAATCGTCACCATCCACACAATGCCCGCGGTGGCGATAATGACGGCAAGCTTCTGGGCGGGCCGCATCACTTCGCGCAGCACACCAACCGCCAAGGCCACCTGGATCACGGGCGCCAGGAAGTAGCCGAGCGCGGCGTCCACCGCCTGCTCGTTCGCGATCGCCCAGAGGAACACGGCCCAGTTGGAGAAGATGAAGGCCGCGCCGCCGATCGCGTAGAGAACATGTCGCTTGGTCAAGCCGCCGGGCAACGGATGTCGACGGCGCAAAAGCCAGAACAGCGCCAGCAACCCAAAGCCCGTCGTTACGCGCCACCCGAGCTGATCGATCGGCGCAACCGTGTCCAGCTCGCGCCAGAACAGCGCGCTTACCCCCCACCACAGGTCGGCGACAAATACCCAGAGGATCGGACGTCTCATTCGCGCAGTTTGGCAGGTGCAACGAACGTGTCAATTCCCTGAAGGAGTCGGGCAGGTACGCTCGCATCAATGGCCCATAGCCACTCCCCCGGACACACCCACGAGCCGATCTCGACCCAGAGACTCGGCTTCGTCTGTGCAGCCAACATGTCCTTTGCAGTCGTGCAGGTCATCGTCGGCCTCGCGCTCGGCAGTGTGGTCGTGCTGGCCGACGCATTACATCAGGTGGTCGACGCCATCGGCATCGCAACGGCGCTCATCGCCATGTTGCTCACGAAGAGACCGGCGAGCCGCACGATGTCGTATGGATGGGGCCGGGCCGACGCGCTTGGCGGCTACACCTCGGGGCTCCTGCTGCTCGGGTCGATCGCCTGGGTGGTCTATGAGTCGATCGATCGCCTGATCGATCCCGTCGAGGTGAGCGGAGAAGGTGTCGTCATCATCGGCGTTCTCGGCATCATCGTGAACGGCGCGAGTGTGTGGGCGCTGGGACATGCCGAAGCACTGTCGCTCAAGGCGGCTCGGATTCATCTGATGGTCGACCTTGCTGGTTCCGTGATCGTCGTGCTCGCCGGCCTGGTCCTGATCGGTACCACGTACCTGTGGATCGACCCGGCGGCATCGCTGCTGATCAACGTCCTCGTGCTCCACGCAACCTTCTCCCTGCTGCGGGCATCCGCCGGTGAGCTGCTCGACCGGTCTCCCGACGATGCAACGGTTACCGCGGTTGAATCTGCACTACTGGCCCAGCCCGGTGTGGAATCCGTACACCACGTCCACACCCGCGCGTTGGGCCCGTCGATTCGCAGTCTGACGGCGCATGTCGTGCTCGAGGGAAGACCAGACCTCCACGACGCGCAGGACCACCTCGATCGGTTGACGGCCGAGCTCACGTCAACACTGGGGATCGCCCACACGACGTTGCAGCTCGAATGTCACGAGTGCAACCATGCGGACCACTGAAATGCGATAGCGCGGGATCTTCAGGTGCGAAGGAGGGGGCGGGTCAGACACGTCGGTCCGCCTTCGCACGGGATACACAGCTCATCCCCGTCGAAGATGGAAACATCGCAACCCGCCGTACGCATGAGCTCCACGGTCTCGGGAAAGCCAGCGACGGCGATCAGTTGACGTGGCGCCGTCGCGAGCACGTTGAGATTGAGGCCGAGGCTGGCTTCGAACTCATCGTGCGGCGCGTGCAGCAGCGTGTACCCCATCTGCTCCATGAGCTCATAGAGCGCGGTCGGCATCAGCGGGGCGTACACGAGGGCAAGATCATCATCGAGCGAGCTCACAACAGACATGAGATGAAGGCAGGTTTCGGGGCCTTTGTAGTACGGCAGGTCGAAGACTGCGACGGTGACACCACGAGGTTCCAGAATCGCAGCGAGCTGGTCGATGCCGGACTGGTTGGTTCGGAACCCCCGTCCGACAGCCAGAGTCGTTGGGTCGAGCCAGAAACAATCGCCGCCCTCCACGGTCCCCGGCGCCACGATTTCGCCGATGATCGGCACGTCGTTGGCTTCGTAGAAGCTCCGGTGCAGGGCGGCCTCGTCGGCGCGGAGTGCCTTGCCGGGGCGCATCACGATCGCACCCTCGGCAACAACGAACGACGGGTCGTAGGTGAACACGCTGTCCGAGAGATCATCATCGGCCTCGGGGATCCAGACGATCTCGGCGCCCGAGGCGGCGACCAGGTCGGCGAAGTGGCGGTACTGATGACCAAGGCCTTCCGGGTCGATTGGCTTCGCGTAGTGCCATCGTTCGTGGTCGGCGTGGAGCAACGCTCCTGGTGCACGCATCGCGACTCGCCGAAGCGGTTGGGCCATGGAGCTGACGCCGTAGGTCGCGGTCATTCGTTGCCCTGCACGCGGTTGAGGGAGGTGTTGTCCTCGCGCAACAGATGGCGCGCCGCTTCGGTGTCGATGGCGGTGCAGAACTCGCCGTGCAGATTGGCGATCGTCATGGCGTGGACCGTCTCTGGGTCGTGATCGGTTCCGTCGAGGCCCAAGCGATTGGTTGTCGCACACGCGTCATGGACGAGATACGTGTCGAAGCCGAGGTTGCCCGCCATGCGGGTGGTGGTCTCGACACACATGTTCGTGAAGAACCCCACGATCACCAGACGGTTGATGCCGGCGCGGCGCAATTCGACTTCGAGAGGTGTGCCCACGAAGCCGCTGTTCACATCCTTCTCGACAAGGACGTCACCGGATTCGACGTCGAACCCGTCCTTTTGTGCTCCGGTGGGCAGCGAGAACTTCAGCGGCGACGCCTCTTCGCGCGAGTTGTGACGAGTGAACGCGACGCGGTTCCCCCGAGCCCGCCAGTCGGCGAGCAGCGACAACATGTTTGACTCTGCGTGCGGGTTGTTTCTGCGACCGGTCGGGCCGCCCCAGTGCTCGAGGACATCGACCCCTTTTTGGACGTCGATCAGCAGCAGGGCGGTGTCGTCACCGAACCGTGGAATCATGCCGCCGAACCTACCGGCATTCCACAACACCCCACATCTTGCACACCTCGATGATGTCGGCCATGACCGACTCATAGATTTCCAGCTCGTCCGGGTAGCAGTGATACTCCGTGTCGACGGTCCCGGTGTCGACGCGACGGGTCCCGTTGACTACTGCGGAACACTCGGCCCAGGCCTCGCTGTCGAGACCGCCGCGCCGCTCCCCCGGCCCACCCTCATTCCAGATCGCATAGTCGAGCAGATGGCCGAGCTCATGATCGATGAGCTCGTCGAGACGTTCGGGGTTCCACGGGCGCAGGTCCACGAAGATGACACCATTCGGCGGCCCATTTCGCACAAACCCGCCAATCCGTGGCTCGGGGATCGAGTCGATCTGCACATCGCTGGCCAGCCAGCCCCAGGTGGACTCCGAGACGCGATCCAATCCCCGCTCCCGAATCTCGTCGCCGTTGTTCAGGGACGCAAAGTTGACGAGTTGGTCGACGATGATCGTGAGTGACCCGGCCAACATCGCGATCGCCACGAGGAGGCCGAGGAAGCGCAGCGGGGTGTTGACGCGAAACCGCCGAAACCGATGTTCCTCGACAGGGTCCCCCTCGAAGTACTCGGCGAACTCTTCGTCGCTGAATTCGGCGAACGGCGAGTTGTCGTTCATTCGTTCGCCGCAGGCAAGGATTGCTCCAAGGTTGCGGTGTCGGCGAACAGGTCGCCAAATTCGTCAACCCGTTCGAGCACGTCGCCGGCCTCGAAGTGCAGGTGTTCACCATCGGCACAGTCGCTTACTTCATCCCACGAGATCGGCGTCGACACCGACGGTCGATCCTTTCCACGGAGTGAGTACGGGGCGATCGTGGTCTTGTGGTGGGAGTTCTGGCTCCAGTCGATGAAGATCTTGTTTGGACGTTCCTTCTTCGCCATGGTCGACGTCACCGCCTTCGGGTGCTGCTTCTCGAGCAGTTGCGCCACGGCGAGCGCAAAATCCGATGCGTGCCGATGGGTGTGCGGGGTGTTCAGCGGTACGTAGAGCTGCATTCCCTTGGAGCCGGACGTTTTGGCCCACGCCTCGAGGCCGACGGTCTCGAGGACATCGCGGATCAGCAAGGCCACCTGACCACATTCGATAATGGTCGCCGGCTCGCCAGGGTCGAGGTCGAAC
>SHLQ01000084.1 GCA_004282895.1 Acidimicrobiales bacterium | reverse complement strand
GATCGATCGAGCTCGATCGCCACAGACCGCTATTGGCTGCTCGGATCCACGGTGATCTTTGTCGGCCTTGCCCTGCTCGCATTCCGGCATCGCATGCTGGAATGAGGATTGTCTCGCTCGAACGTGGTTCCTGTCAGTCCGGCCCGGCCGGCGCCCAACCCACCTCCACCAACAGCCATTGACCGCTCGGGCGTTCGTTAGATAGGTTCAAGTATTCGCCAGTCTCCAGGGGGAAATGGGATTGAAGCGGTTATCGGGAGTCTTTTTCGCGCTGGTGTTGTTTGGGGCGGCCTGTGGCGGGGAGTCGTCGGAGGAAGGCGCTGACGACGTTGCAGAACAATCCACCGCGACGCAACCGTCCGAGAACAACGCAGACGAGTCAACTGCGACAACGTCCGCTCCCGATGACGATGACGCTGACGACTCTGGGGGCGAGGGCCCGTCGACTGCGACGGTCACGATCGGCAGCGAGACCTACGAGTTCTCCTCGGAGAACGCACAAATCGCCCAATGTCTTCCTGATCTGTTCGGCACCATGGTTCTGAATCTTCCACTGGCCGACGGTTCCGACGGCGGTATCGAGGTGGTTGCGCTTCATGACGGGACCGACCCGGCCGTGGTCGGAGTAACCAACCGGGTTCACATGAGCATCGGCGATTTCGACTGGTGGGCCGACCCCTTGGAAATCAATTTGGGACCTGATCAGGTCGCCCTCAGCGCGGTGGAATCAGTGACTGTCAACGGCAGCTCTCTGTCAGGCACAGCCAGCTTTGCCATCCGCGAGCTAACCACCAGGGAATGGACGGCGATGACGGGCACCTTCGAGGCCACCTGTGGAGAAGAACGAACCAGCTAGGTTCGCGTCGTCGAATAACGTTGATAAATCAGTGCCCGGGGCGGGATTTGAACCCGCACGACCCCGAAGGATCAGGGGGGTTTAAGCCCCCCGCGTCTGCCAGTTCCGCCACCCGGGCGATGGGTTCAGGCGTGTGTGCTCAGCTGCCGTAGACGGCAACGTCGGCAGCGTGCTTCTCCCGGAATAACTTCAGCACCTCGCCGGGCTCGGCGTGGCGACCGGTGTCATGCTTCGAGTACAACAAATCGCCATCGACTTCGACATCGAATACCCCCTTGGCTCCCATCATGAGGGTCAGATCGGTGATGATGTGCTGGTAGTTCGTCATGAGATCGTTGGCAGCGCTCACGGCCTGCTCAGAATAATCTCAAGGGACGCAGTAGTTGATGGAGATGTGCATAGCTCCACCGTAGCGACTGTCGCGGCTAGTGACCTGAACCAACGCCGCGCAAGCCGCGCCACGCGACCTCGCTGATCAGTTCGGCGACCTCATCGGGGGAGTGTCGCTTGCCGTCCTGAATCCAGCGTCGAACCGCACCCTCGAGCATGCCGCTGATCGAATGGGCAACCACGACCCGGTCATCCCGGCTCAGCGACTCGATGTCGATCAGGTCTGCAGTAAGAGTCGTATGTGCGTCCTCCACCATCGCCAATTTGTCCAGAAATGCTTCGTCCGAGCGGACCCCCTCGCCGAAGAGCACCGTGAAGTTTGCGGGCTCGTCACCGAAGAAGTGGAAGAACGCTCGAAGAGATTCCTCCACCTGTTCGCGGGGTCCTGGGGCTCGTTGCGTGGCCTCCTCGATTGCCGTGATCAGTGAGGCGCCAATGTCGGACAGCAGCTCGAGGTACAGCTGGTGCTTGGACTCGAAGTGTTGGTACAGCACCGGCTTGGTAACGCCGGCCGCGGCGGCAACGTCGTTCATCGAGGTCGCGTTGAAGCCCTTGGCACCGAAGGTCTCGAGTGCCGCAGCCAGCAGTTGTTCTTTGCGCTCGTCAGCACCGAGGCGGGGGTTTGAGCCCGTTGTTTCCACGACCACAGAGTAGCTCGATGTATCGCGCGAGCCGACGCTCGCCGTTACCGGCGGCGTCGTTGCGCGATCGAGTCCTCCTCGTGGCGCTCGGCACCACGAATGGCATAGCCGACCTGTATCGCGATCGCCAGAATCACGCTCCCGGTGATCAACAATCCAATGATCGCCTGCACGAGCGCGTCGGAGAAGTTGGTGAAGATTCCGATGAAGAAGAGGATCGTCGCCGCGCCGAACAGCGCGTACCCCACCCGTTGGGCGAGGCCGGACTGGCGTCGGATTCGTTCTCGCTTTTCGAGGATCGGGTCGGACACCCGTCCGAGGTTAGCGGTCGCTGTCGGCCAGTTGACTGTGGCGTCCGCGGCGACGCTTCGACCGGCTGCGGCCGTGGGAGGCGTCCCGTTGACGGGCGGCGTTCCGTAGCTCGTCATCGGCGTCGGCACGGCGGCGCAGGAACTCGGCCAGCTGATCGTCACTCGGTGAGGTGGTGAGATCGATGATTGGGCGATTGTCGGTGAGGTCGATCACAGCCTGTTCTTCCTCGACCACGTAGGTGCGCGGTGGTGGAGGGGGCTGCTCCTCGCTCACCGGCAAAGGAGGGGGAGTCAGCGCAGCCGGAAGAGGCGGCGGCGTAACGGCAGCAGGCAGAGGTGGGGGAGTGAGCGTTGCCCCGGCCGACAGATCGGCGGCGATCCGTTCGATCGCATGAGCGGGTCGGCGGACCTTCGGACCGGGCGTCCGCAACCGAAGCCCACCAGGTGCTGCATGTCGGGGACCGTCGGATTCGACCTCGTCGCGCAGGTCGATCACGAGCTCGTCATCCTCGTCCGCGAAGGTGACTCCCGCATCATCGGTGTCGCGGACACGAGCCCGCAGGAACAGGTTGGTGACGATGTCGGCGGCGGCCACGAGTGCGATCAGGTCGCCGATGGAAACCACCTTGTTGAAGAGTGGGACCGGTACAACATCGCCGAGGAAGCGCAGGCGGGTCGCGGTGGAGGTCGATTCCCGGGTGCCCTCAACGATCGCCTGACCCAGTGCATCGACATCACCGATCGATTGCAGCGCCAGTTCGCTTACCGGTACTGCGCCATTCAGCAGGAACACGATCAGGTTCAGGAACACACCAAACGACAACACGATGACGCCCGTGAGTGCGAGGTTCCTCCAGATGAAGCCGATGATCCCGGCAAAGCCGACAAGTAGCCAGAACTTCGCGCTGGCCGGACTCATCGTGTTGATGATGAGGGAAGAGGCGACGGCAAGAATGAGGAAACTCTTGCCTCGAAGGTGGGCATCGACGACGCCCTGCCATCGTCCACCTCGCAGACGTCCTATTGCCGCGCCGGTGATGAGAGCAAAAAAGGAGAGAAGCACGGAGAAGACACTAGTCAACCTCGCGCGGTGAGTGGGGACACTCGCGCGGTTAGCGCGCTGTGAGGAACGCTGACTCGGTGAGTTTTTCGCCCGCGTCGTCGTAGAGATAACACGTCACCCGTCGATGGCGACCGACCGGATGTTCGAAGGTCTCCTGGGTGGGTTGCAGGAAACCGATCTCATACGCAGACAACACGTACTCTTCACCGACGAAATCCTCGAACGCGTCGAAACACCGTTCCGTGCTCCACTCGGTCATCTTCGTCTCCCCTGGAAACGGAGCGCCGTTCGGGGCGGGGAATTCGATCTCGTGGTACATCTCCTTGTCGTGCGGCTGGTCGCAGTCGATCGCCGCCGTGATCTCGATGCGGCGGTCCTGCACCACGTCGATCCAGCTCACCTCGTTGAAGCACTGACCCTTTCGCAGATCGAACGGATTCAGCGGCGCCCCTGCCCACTCGGGCTCGACCGTCTCGTCGAGTTCCTCGACCTCGGCGGTGTCGTTGCCCTCGGACTCGGCGTTTGGCGACTCCGCCAGTTCGTCGGGAGAAGACGTGCAGGCGCCCAGCACAACGAGACTGGCCAGGAGCACAGCGAGGGGGCGGGTCGACAACGACATCGCCGTAAACGGTACCGGCGTCAGCCCGCCGGGAGGAATCGGTCTATCTTTTCGAAACTCAGCGCCATCAGCACAACCACCGGTGCGATACCGAGCACGATGGCGGGCCACATCCGCCACCGGCGGCCCAACTCCTTGAAGGCGACGTACACCGCGATTGCGGCGAGTCCCCAGAGAATGGCGGGCCGCAAGGCGCCACGCTCGCCGTTCAATCCCTCGTCGAGAAGATCGTCCGCAACGATGTTGGCTGCCTCGGACACCGGCGGCGGTTCTGCGGGTTGGGCGACGCCGCCGCTGGCATCATTTTCTTCGTCCACGACCTCGTCCTCGTCCACGACTCCGGTGGCCTCGCTCTCATCCACATCTTCGGTGGCGAGCGAGTCGGCCGCGATGTAGTCAGCCGGCGGTGGTGGTGAGGAGAGGACCGGGTCGGAAACCAGTTCCGCGGCAACGATGATGCGCCTCGCCGCGGACAGTTTCGGGTGGCAGGCGGTGAGCGTCAGGCGGTCATCGCCGAAGTCGCCGAGAACCCAGGTGTCCGCCGGTTGCACGATTATGTGGCCGCCAGCCTTGCTTTCCTCGGGCACTGTGTAGTCGAGCTGGCCGATGATCTCGGGCGCAAACGCCTCCGCAGCTGACATGACCCGGTAGGTGAAGAAACCCTGGACCGTTCGGACGTTGATCTCGTCGCCGGGCAGCAGTTCGTCGATCCGGTTGAACGGTGCACCGTACGTGGTTCTATGACCAGCGACGCCGGAATTGCCCTTGTGTCCCGGGATGCGAGTCGACTTGTAGTGACCGGGACCATTGCGGAGGTCCTCGACCTTGACCCCTTCGACGACGACCTTCCGTACGTCGATCGCCGGAATGACGATTCGGGCGATGGCCTCGCCATTGGCGCGGTAGATACGCTCGGCCAGCTCGTCGTCCAGCACCGGCAACGCCCCGAACGGGATGGTCGTAGTTGTGGTGGTCGTTGTGGTCGAGCTCGCCACCGTCGAGGACGTGGTGTCGGGTGGAGCGGTCGTCGATGTTGTCGTGGGAGCGACCGTGGTGGAGACGACCGTTCCATCGATTGCGGCCCCTCGCTCGGCCAACAGCTCCTCGAACTCGTCGCTCAAGCTGTTCTGCGCGGACGCTTCCTGAAAGCCGGTTCCCCACAGCTGGTAGGCGACGAAAAGCAGCACGACAACACCTGTCGTGATGAGAAACCGGCCCACGGCGCCCAGCGCTCGAGAAAGCATCGTATGGACCGTATCGGAGCCGTTGGGGGGCTCGTGTAGCAGCCCTCTCGAAGAATCTGTTAAGTCGAGTGAGAAACCGCTAAGAACGCTGGCTCCGCACGGCGAAGTCAGGGGTCCGCCGGGGTAGCGTCTTCACGTGACGGTTCTCTCCCTCGTGGACGCTGTAGTGCTGCTCGGTCGGTTTCCGGCACTGTCCGGCGCGTCGCTTCACGTTGCCGCTGGGGAGTCCGTGCTGCTTCAGGGACCGAACGGCGCGGGTAAATCCACCCTGTTGCGGCTCTGTGCAGGTCTGCTACCCCTCGAGTCCGGCTCCGCCGAGGTACTCGGCCACAACCTCGTGGATGACCGTCAGCGTGTTCGTCCCAAGGTTGGCTTCGTGGGTCACCGAACGATGTTGTACGACGACCTCACGGTTGCTGAAAACCTCCGGTTCTGGGGTCGCTTGGCCAAGGTCGACGACGCACTCACCGATGCGGCCGCCCGCCGACTCCGAATAGATGATCGACTGCAAGGTGTGCTTGTGCGCCAACTCTCCGCTGGCCAGCGCCGACGCGTCGCTCTGGCAGTGGCCGCCGCCCGCCAACCCCAACTGTGGTTGCTCGACGAGCCCCACGCCGGGCTCGATCAGGCCGGGCGCGACATCGTCGATGATGTTGTCCGAGATGCCACCGAGGCTGGTGCCTGCGTTTTGATCGCATCCCACGAGCTCGATCGCGTCCGTCCCATCGTGCAGCGTCAGGTCACCGTGGCTGGCGGACTTGTCCGCGAGGAGGTCGCCGATGCTGCGTGATGTGGGACTCATCGCCAACAAGGACCTGCGCGCAGAACTCCGATCGCGGGTGGCCCTCAACCAGATCGTGCCCTTCGCATTGTTGATCCTGGTGTTGTTCGGCTTCGCCCTCGACGCGGACAGCACGACGCTGGCCACCTTCACCCCCGGTCTGTACTGGGTCGCCATCGTCCTTTCTGCACTGTTGGCCGTCCATCGTTCGGTCGAGCTCGAAGCCGGCGACGGCGCGAGTGATGCACTTCTCTTGACCGGGGTGACGCCAGTTGCGGTGTTTCTCGGCAAGGCCTTGGCGCTCCTGGCCGAGCTCTGGCTGCTCGCGTTCTTCCTGCTCGGCGGCGTACTGGTGCTCTACCAACCGCCGGTCGCCGATCTGCCGCTCCTTATTGCCACCATCCTCGTCGCGGTGATCGGGATCGCCGCCGCCGGCACCCTTTACGGCGCGTTGATCTCCGGTCAACGGGCTCGCGAGACGGTCCTGCCGATTCTGCTTCTTCCCGTTCTTGCCCCAGTCGTGATCGGGGCATCCCGTGCCTTCGCCGACGCAATGGCGACGGTGGCGACCAACGGGTGGGCGTGGCTCGCATTGTTGGGCGCATTTGGTGGCAGTTATCTGGTCATTGGTTCGTACAGTTATGGGCTCGTCCTGGAGGACTTCTCATGACCGGCTCCCGCACCACACGAATTCTGGGTTCAACGCTTCTTCTTGGCGCGGTCCTTCTGTTTTTCCTTGCGTTTGTGGCCACCGAACCCGACACCCGCATCGACGCTGCCTCTGGCGACACGATCGGTCAGTTCGACGCGGTTCGGTTGATGTATGTACACGTGCCCTCGGCGATCGTGGCCTACACGGCCTTCTTCGTCACTGCGGTTGGTTCGGTTATGGTCTTGTTGCGCCGTTCGGTCTGGTGGGACATCGTCGCCGGCGCATCCGCAGAAATCGGCACCGTGGCCGCGGCACTCACGCTGATCACCGGTTCGATCTGGGCCAAGCCAATCTGGAACACGTTCTGGCGATGGGACGACGTTCGGCTCATGACAACGCTCGTCCTGTTCATGCTGTCGCTCGGGTACCTCGCCGTGCGGAGGCTGGAAGGAACCGCCGAAGGTCGTGCGGTTCGGTCGGCCGTTGTTGGCCTCCTCCTCATCGTCAATGTGATCGTCGTGAACCGATCCGTCGAATGGTGGGCGAGTGAGACGTTGCACCAACAGTCCACCATCGCCGACGTCGAGATTGAGGATCTCACCCTCTTCACCTTCATGTATTCGATCTTCTTCGGTGTGGCCTTGTACGTGTGGATGCTGATCCACCGGTTCCGGGTCGGCTGGCTCGAACGGCAATTCGAGCGGTTCGGTCTCGACGACGCGCTGGCAGCCCGCCGCGCGGAGGCCGACGACCACCCCACCGTCGACGCTGCAATCGACAGCTCGGGAGGCAACTCATGACCCACGTTGGTTATCTCATTGCTGGTTGGGGCTCCGTTGTGACGATCAGTTTCGCCTACGGCGTTTCGGTCATCGTTCGCGGCCGCAAGCTGGCCGAGAAGGTGCCAGAGGATCGCCGCCGGTGGATGACCACAAAGGACGCGACCGAGATTGGGGTCAGCTGATGCATGACGACGACGCCCCCGATGCACTCGATGAACTGGATCTCACTCCGCGCAGGCTCGACGAGGTTCGCCGCGGCCGTCGCGTTGGCCCCACCCTGATCCTCGTTGTTGTGCTCGCCGTGATCGGCTTTGCGCTTTTCCAAGGTCTGCGCGGTGCGACCCTCTCGCTGAACGAGGCCGATGCGGCCGTGGCCGACCGCGACGAACTGGGCGACCGCCGATTCCGCCTGCTCGGATCCCCGATCGCGATGACCGAGGGCGAGTTCGTCGTCGACGGGAACAGCGCCGCCTTGTTCACCGTTGCCTGTGACGGCATTGCCGTCGACGTTGTCCACCGCGGCAATGTGGCCGAGTCGTTCCAGATGGGGGTCCCGGTCGTGCTCGAAGGCAAGTGGGCCGCCTCCGACGGTTCCTTGACCTCATTCACGCGTGGGGCGAACGACGGCTGGCACTTCGACAGCGACCTCATGTTGGTGAAACACGACAACGACTACCGCACCGATCGAATCGAAGAAGCAGCGTCGTGCGGAGATGACCAGCCCGACGCTCCCGAAGGCTGACCGATGAATGTCGCCTTGGGGTCCGCCGCGATCTCGCTTGGATTCGCCGCCGCCGTCCTGGGCATCATCACGGTGGCGTATTCCCTCGTGAAGCGGAAACCGGAGGCCATGCGCCACGCGCCGATCTACGTCTGGCTGATCCTGGCCGCGGGGGTGGCGGCGTTCCTCGTGATGGAGGTTGCGCTTCTCACCAACGACTTCAGCGTGAAGTACGTCGCCGAACACGGACGCATCGGCACGCCGACGCTGTTCACCGTGGCCACCTTGTGGGGTGCGCTCGAGGGTTCCATCCTCCTGTGGGCACTCATACTCGCCGGCTACCTGGCGGTCGTCGGCCACCGCTTCCGCAACCGCCTCGCCGACCCGATGGTCGCCTACGCGCTGCTCACCATGTTTGTTGTGGTCCTGTTCTTCTTCGGGCTGATGCTCGGGCCGGCCGATCCGTTCATCGAGCTCGCCGACCCACCGGACAACGGGCCCGGTCTCAATCCGTTGCTTCAGAACAACGCCTTCATGGCGTTTCACCCGCCGATGCTCTATCTCGGTTACGTCGGATTCACTGTGCCGTTCGCGTTCGCCATTGCCGCGCTCGCGACGGGGCGTGTTGGCGAGGGCTGGCTGGTGGAGACCCGTCGATGGACGGTCTTCGCCTGGGGATTTCTGACGTTCGGCATCGTGCTCGGCGCCTGGTGGAGCTACGAGACACTCGGATGGGGCGGGTACTGGGCGTGGGACCCCGTGGAGAACGCCTCGTTCCTGCCCTGGCTGACCGGTACGGCGTTTATCCACTCGGTCATGGTGCAGGAACGCCGAGGCATGCTCCGGGTATGGAATCTCTCCCTCGTGTGCGCGACGTTCGCGCTCACGATCCTCGGGACTTTCCTCACGCGTTCTGGAGTCATCGCGTCCGTTCACGCCTTCAGCGAGTCCGGTATCGGTCCGTTGCTGCTCGGGTTCTTCGGCGTGATCGTGGCCGTGACCGTTGGCCTGATCGGGTTTCGCGGCGACGCATTGCGATCCGTCGGCCGCATCGACTCGCCCCTGTCGCGCGAAGGTGCCTTTCTCGCCAACAATGTGGTGTTTGCGTCCTTCGCGTTCGTCGTGCTTATCGGAACGGTCTGGCCCCTGATCATCGAGGCGATCAATGGCGACCGCATCGCCGTCGGAAATCCGTTCTTCGATCGCATGACGATGCCGATCGGCTTTGTCCTGTTGTTCCTCATGGCGATGGCTCCGGTGCTGCCGTGGCGCAAGGCCTCCACCGAGGTGCTGTCCGCTCGACTCTTCTGGCCCGCGGCTGTCGGGGCCGCCTCGATGGTCATCGCGCTGCTGCTGGGCGGAGCGGGGTGGGCACCGATCCTCGCATTCGGGTTGGCCGGTTTCGCCGCCGGCGCGGCCTGTCGACAACTCGTACTTGCGACCAGGCGCAGCGGATGGCGAGGGCTCGTCGGTCGCACCAACGGGGGAATGATTGTTCACCTCGGCGTGATCCTCATCGCCGTGGCGTTCGCGGCGAGCAACAGCTATCTCCGTCAGGCGGAGTTTCGCTTCGACGAGATCGGCGACTCCGCTTCCCTCGCAGGTCACGAGTTCATCTACCGAGGTGAAGCGGTAGTGCAGACGCAGGATGGGCGCATCGACAACGAGCTGCTCATCGAGGTCGACGGACGAATCGAGACCCCGGCTCTGAGCGTGTTCCCGTTCGCGGGCCGGACGATCGGCTCACCAGAGACTCGCGGCAGCCTCATCGACGATGTGCAACTCTCGGTTATCCCGACCGAGGACGACGGACCGGCCATTGTGCGCGTGACCGTGCAACCGATGGTGCAATGGCTGTGGATTGGCGGCGTGATGATGGCTGTTGGCACGGCGCTCGCGCTGGTTCCGGGGAGCCGTCGTCGACCGACCGCACCGACATCCGCCCCTGTTGCCGCTCCCGAGTCCGTGGGGGTTGGCCAATGACCGACGCCAACGCCGTGGACGCACTCGACCTGCCACCGAGAGGGCGGATGGCTCGCTGGCTGAGTCTCGGTTTCGGTCTGGTCATCGCCCTTCTCGTCTTTGTCCTGGCGACCGCGGATGAGTCCGGCGATGTTGGTGCGAGCCCGCTCATCGGCCGAGCCGCTCCGGCCATCGAAGGGGAAACGACCACCGGGGAAACGTTCGCCCTCAGCCAGCAACGCGGCCAGTGGGTTGTCGTGAACTTCTTC
The DNA here is from genome assembly GCA_004282895.1 of Acidimicrobiales bacterium. Classification (GTDB taxonomy): domain Bacteria; phylum Actinomycetota; class Acidimicrobiia; order Acidimicrobiales; family SHLQ01; genus SHLQ01. The sequence continues at coordinate 4,166 of SHLQ01000084.1, read as the reverse complement.
CAGACCTCATGTATCCCGTGTGTTCGTGAACACCCCGAACTGGTCGCCTTCTCCGAGGCGCACCGCGACCGTGGTGACGCGGTCGTCGTGAGTGTGGCCTTCTCCGATTCTCGACGAAACGTCGAGAACTTCTTCGCCGAGTACGGCGGGAACTGGCCGGTGCTCGCAGCCAATACGGGCCAACACGCCGTCAGATATGGGGTCGCCGCCGTGCCCGAGACGTTCCTTGTCTCCCCAAAGGGCGTCGTCACCTCGAAATTCATCGGCGGCATCACCGCCGCGGACCTGGAGGCGGAGATCACACGACTGGCACCGGGGATGGTATGAACCGTCGAATCGGGTGGCTGCTGATCGCGATCGTCGCGCTGTCCGCGCTGGTGATCTCGACCCAGGTCGATGGTCCACCGCGGACGAACGCCGATCGCGTGCGGGCGCTCTCGGAAGACTTCGCCTGCCCAACGTGTGACGGTCAATCCATCGCGGAGAGTAATGCCGTGGTTGCCCAGGAGATCCGCCGGGACATCTCCCGTCAGGTCGACGAGGGTGCCACCGACGAACAGATCACCGAACGCCTCATCGCCAGCTACGACGAGTCGATCGACCTTCGCCCGAGAAGCTCGGGACTAGTCGGCTTGGTCTGGGTGCTGCCCGTCGCCGCCATGGTGCTCGGTATGGGAGGTCTGGCAGCCGTATTCCGACGCTGGCAGCAACGACCGAACAAGACCGCGTCGCCCGAGGACGAGGAAATGGTCGCCGCCCTCCGGGAGCAGCAGCGCCAATGACACAGTCCACGATGACCGCACCGGAGCGCGAGCGCCTGCGGACCGAACGAGACCACCTCCTGTTGTCCCTCGACGACCTCGATGCCGAATACGCCGCCGGAGACATCGACGAGCTCGACTATCGAGCCCTCCACGATGACTACGTTGCCCGGGCCGCCTCTCTCACCAGAGCTCTCGAGTCCTCGACGATCGGCTCCCGTTCGACGTCGGGTCCGACGTCCTCGACACTCCTGTGGGTTGGTGGTGTCGTCGTGCTGGCGTTGGTCGCCGGATTCGCGATGGCTCGCTTCTCCGGAGGCCGCGGCGCTGGCGAGACGGCCAGCGGTGAAATCCGTCAGAGCACCGCGGGGTTGTTGTCCGAGGCCGCGGCGGCGTTTACCGGCGGCGATACCGCACGGGCGATTGAGACCTATGGCGAGGTACTGGCGATCCAGCCCACGAACACGGAGGCATTGACCTACCGCGGCTGGCTGCAATACCAAACCGGTGACGTGGAGTCGGCTCAAGCCGATTTTGACGAGGCCGTCCTGCTCGATGCGGACTATCCGGACGTGAGAGTCTTTCGTGCGGTCCTGGCTCTGGATGTGGAGGATTTCGAGACTGCTGCGGAGGAACTCGCTGCGTTCGATGCCGCCGAGCCATCGCCGATCGCGGAACAGCTGGTCACCCAGCGTCAACTCCGAGAACGAATCGCGATCGGCCGCGTGTTGGCGCTCGGCGATGATGTTGTCGTAGGGGTCGACGGCGTACGCGCGGAGGACGCGCTTCTCGCCGGTCGAACGTTCATCGATCTCGGTCGGCCCGCTGACGCACTGCGAATGTTCGACGCGATGCTCGAGGCCGATCCAGAGTCTGCGGCCGCGTTCGCCTGGCGGGGGTGGACGCTCGGTCTCAGTGCGGAGTCTGGTGCCCCGGAGCTGTTCCCGGACGCCATCATGTGGCTGGACCGGGCGATCGAAGTCGATCCCGCCTACCCCGATGCGTACGTCTTCCGGGCGTTCCTTCATCGTCGGCTCGATCAGCCCGAGCTGGCCGCAATCGACGTGCGGGCATACGACGATCTGGGCGTCGAGGTGCCCTACCTGACCGAACTGATGGAACAGTTCGCGTTGCGTGATGTTTTGACCGGCTAGTGGCCGGTGTCGACGACGAGGTCTGCGTCGATCCACGCGGAGCCGTCCGGCGTTTCCACGAGAACCTGAGCGACACCATCGATGGTTCGGGTACCGCGGCGTCGTTGCCAGACCGTCGCGTCATGGCGAAGGCGGAAGACCCCGGTCTCGGCCGTTGCGTTCGCGCTGGTGCCAAACGCAACGCTGGTCACCGACACCAGGTCGTCGCGCCGGCCAAACAGGAAACGCATCAACAGGAAGACGAACGGTGCCAGAAGCATTGCCGCAAGTTGGGCAGCGGTGAGCTCAATTCGTAGGACTTGAAGAACGAGCGAGCCAAATCGGCGGAGGACGTCCGTTGCGTTCGCCACGGGAGCTGCCCGCAGCTCAATGGCGCCGGTGGATACGGAGCTGGCGGCGAAGACCTTGACCTCTGCGGTTGACACTTCTCCTCGCTCGTTCTCGACCGAGTAGAGGAAGGTGAACTGGCCCACGAATCCGGCGGGCATGTCCAGGATGAGCTGGTCGTCGATCACTTCGAGTTCGCCGAACTCCGGAATCGAGAGGGCAATGATTTGTGCATTCTCACCGCCGACATCGTTCGCACGTACATCGATGACGATGCGTTCGGCGGCTGTCACGACAACCTGATCATCCTGAGCGCGGAAGTCGATGAAGGGAAGAGCCTCGGTTGGCTCGTCGGGGGCGACGGTTGTTGTCGTTGTCGTTGGCGCCACCGTCGTCGATGTCGTCGTTGTTGTTGTGGGTGGCACGGTGGTCGAGGTCGTTGGTGCTGGTGGCACAGGCAGAGTGACATCCCAGGTGATGGAGGCGGCGTCGTTATCCGTTCCATCGCTGACGGTGAAGATCACCGGTCCTGTGCCGTAGGCGCCGGCCGTCGGTGAGCCCGAGACGACACCGGTAGTGGGATCGAGTGTCAGACCCGGTAGGAGATAGGTGGCCGCGTAGGTCAGTGTGTCACCGTCGGGGTCGGACGCTGCCACGGTGAAGTTCACCGTTGAGCCAACAACGCTCGACTGATTGCCAGGGTTGATGAGCACTGGTGGCCGGTTGAGGTTGGCAATCGACCAGTCAACGAATGCCGACGCGAGCGCCGACCCGTCGGATACGAGGATGGTCGACTCGATGTTGCGGACCGAGTCATAGCCGAGGGTGCCGCTGATCTCACCTGTGGTGGCATCGATCGAGAGGCCGTCAGGGAGGGCGACCGCGGACCAGGTGAGGGTGTCGCCGTCCGGATCGGTGGCGGTTGGCGTCAGGCTGACGGCATCGAGTTCGCTCCAGAGCTGCAGACCGATGGGAGCGAGCACGGGTGGGCGGTTGGTGTTGGTGATGGTCCAGTCGAAGCTGGTGTTGGTGGGGTCGGTCCCGTCGGTGGCGGTGACCGTGACGGTGGTGGTGCCGGCGGCGTCGTAGGTGAGTGTGCCGGTTATTTCGCCGGTGACTGGGTCAATCGTCAGACCGTCGGGCAGCCCGGTGGCGGTCCAGGTGAGAGCATCACCGTCAGGATCGCTGCCAGTGGGCGTGATCAAGACTACATCGTTCTCGGCGTTGGTTTGATCGGTGATTACTCCGACGATGGGGGCGCGGTTGGTGTTGGTGATGGTCCAGTCGAAGGTGGTGGAGTCGTCGAGAAGGCCGGAGTCGGTGGCGGTGATTGTGACGGTGGTGGTTCCGGCGGCGTCGTAGGTGAGTGTGCCGATGGTGGCGCCGGTGACTGGGTCAATCGTCAGTCCGTCGGGGAGTCCGGTCGCCGACCAGGCGAGAGCGTCGCCGTCCGGGTCGCTACCAATCGGGTTCAGGATGATGCTGTCAGTTTCGGCGTTGGTTCGATCGGTGATTACTCCGACGATGGGAGCGCGGTTGGTGTTGGTGACGGTCCAGTCGAATGTGGTCGAGTCGTCGAGGGTGCCGGGGTCGGTCGCGGTGATTGTGACGGTGGTGGTTCCGGCGGCGTCGTAGGTGAGTGTGCCGGTGATCTGACCGGTGGCCGGGCTTATTGCCAATCCATCGGGGAGCCCGGTGGCGGTCCAGGTGAGGGTGTCGCCGTCCGGGTCAGAGCCGGTTGGCGTCAGGGAGATGATGTCCGCCTCGGCGTTGGTTTGATCGGTGATTACTCCGACGATGGGGGCGCGGTTGGTGTTGGTGATGGTCCAGTCGAAGGTGGTGGAGTCGTCGAGAAGGCCGGAGTCGGTGGCGGTGATTGTGACGGTGGTGGTTCCGGCGGCGTCGTAGGTGAGTGTGCCGGTGA
>SHLQ01000083.1 GCA_004282895.1 Acidimicrobiales bacterium | reverse complement strand
CGCCAAACAGACGGTCGTTGCCGGCCCGGCCGATCAGCTGATCCGGCCCCGGACCACCGAAGATCCGATCGCGGCCGCGGCCGCCAACGATCTTGTCCTGGCCGACTCCGCCATCGATTCGATCGTTTCCAGCCGATCCACAAATGATGTCATCGCCGCCGAGACCGTAGATCGTGTCGTTGCCCAATGTTCCAAGGATGACGTCGTCACCATCGGTGGGTGATTGACCGAGGCGCAGGTCGACCGTCACCAACCGACCAGCACAGAACGCCGGCTCCGGCAGCGGCGCCGTCGTCGTGGTTGGGGCCACTGTGGTGGTTGTTGTCGTGGGTGCGATCGGCGTCGTTGTGGTCGTTGTAGTGGTGGGCGTCGTTGGCGGCGGGTCGACCAGACCCAGGTACTGCAGCACCGCGAGCTCGCCTGGTGATCCGAGAGTCTCAATGGGGTCGTTCCAGCGCCAACGCTCGTGATGGCCAAAGGTGTATACCACCGCGCCACCCTCGACCGACGCGTCGAGATTCTCCACGATCTGATCCGCGGTCACCGGATCGTCCTGACCGCAGAAATCCGGCGTGATCGTCTCGTACTTGCCCTCCGAGATCCAGACGGGTTTCGTGGTCCGTTCCGCGAGCACGTCCAACCGCTCGAGCACCGTGTCGCGCGTCGCGCAATGTCCGGGGTAGTAGTACACGAAGTCGAGCCATGGCTCATCGATCTGGTGGAAGCGTTGCGACGGGAGTCCGTGGTAGGTGATCTGCCGAGGCGACTCGGCGTCCTTCAATGTGGAGGCCATGGTGATCCACATGTCGTCGTTGCGATCGACGCAGTAGTTGTCACCGCCCAGAATCCAGAACTCGAGCGCGGGATGGTCACCGATGAGCGAATCGAATTGGTCCGCCAGATCGGCGGCGTTCGCTTCGGTCAGGAATCGATCGTCGGGTCGACGCCCGCAGAAGCCGGGGTTGTCGGGGTTGTTCAGCTCGCCGGTTTGATAGGTCGCCGCCCAAATCGGCGCAAGGCCGACCTTCAGCCCCTGCTGCTGCGCGATGTCCAGCATCGCCGTGACCTGTTGCGCGTAGCCCACATCCAACGAAACGGCACCGTCATCGCCAAAGATGACCGGCCGGTCGCCCTGAGGGTTCTGCGCGCTGAGGCCGCCCTTGGCGATGTTGAGGTAGGACATCGCGACGCCATCGAAGCCTTGTTGGCCGAGGTGGGTGAAGTAGACCTCAACCTCATCGAGTGTTGCCACTGCGGCCATGTCCCACGCCGAGTCATAGAGGCCGAATCCGGCAGCGGCATCCGCTGACCCGTCGGACGCTCCGACCAGCCAAATCAGAGCTGTTGCGGCCACAACCGCGGCAATTCGAAGGACCCTCACGGCGCCCGAGGGTACAGGGGACACCAGTTCGGCGGTAGGGCCGATCCACCCGTCGGCTACAGCTGGGAAATGCGATCCGACTCGAGCAATTTGCGGAACATCTTCTGGTCGCGGCCATAGCTGAGGCGGGCTTCGACCTTGTGGGGGCGAACCCAGGCAATGAGATCGACCTCGTCGTTCGGCATGAACGAACCCTTCTTGATCGACATCAGCCAGTAGCGAACTTCCTTCGATCGACCGGATCCATCGACATAGGTCAATGGCTCGAGCTTCGGCCGATGTGCCTTGCACCGAAACCCGGTCTCCTCCTCGACTTCACGCAGGGCAGCCTCGCGGTACCCCTCACCCGGATCGAGCTTCCCCTTGGGGAAGGTCCAATCCCGATATCGGGGACGGTGGACGAGAAGAATCTTCGCGCCCTTCTTCGTTTGGCGAACGACGATTCCCCCAGCCGCCTTGACTTGGGGGTCGGAAGACTTCGCCAAGTTAGGCCTCTGCTTCCTCTTCCTCGTACCCGAGATCCCACTCGATGTAGATGCGCTCGCGCTCGCCGTCGCGGTTCACGCGCTCGCGATTACGGCGAAACTGCGGGTCATGTGGGGGCAGGAGCAACAAACGGGCGTTGACGCGATCGCGGAATCCGTCCATGAAGCCGGTGTCGCCGGTAATCGTGCGGATGTCCCAATGAGGAGCGGTCGGGCCGAGGTACACGATCTTTGCGTGTCCTTGCGCCGGTAGCTGTTCTTCCATGGTCTCGCTCATTAACAATTCCTCAAGGGTTGGGGGAATCACCCCGCTTCGATCGTTGTTCAGGCTAGCGTCTACGTTGAGTAGGGGCTCACGCCCAGCCGAGTTCTCGACTTTACGGGAACTTTCGGTGCGTTTAGGTCGTAGTACTCATACGAACATGGAGGTACTACTCACATGGAACCGAACTGGATGGCCCGAGGGTTGTGTGCAAACCAACCCCCAGAAACCTTCTTTCCCAGCGATGGCGTCGGCGTGGAAGTCGCCAAGCGCGTCTGTGCGAAGTGTGCCGTCAAGGAGCCGTGCCTCGAGTACGCCCTTGAGAACCGTATCGATCACGGCGTGTGGGGTGGCTGCTCCGAACGCCAGCGCCGCCGCATTCTCAAAGCCCGCCGCAAGGAAGCAGAGAAAGCCGAACGCGAAACCCGGGTTCGCCTGTAACTGATCTTCGAGCAACATCCACCCCTCCAAACGGATAGCTCAAAACGAATCAACGCCTCGGTCCAACCGGATCCGAGGCGTTGATTCGTTTTGTACCGATGACTGGCGAGGAACGGCTACGCGTCCTCGGAGGCGTCCTCGCTGTTGACACCTTCAGCCAAGCCGTCCTTGAATTCCTTCTGCGCCTGGCCGAGCGATCGCGCCAGCTTGGGTAGCTTTGCGCCGCCAAACAGGACGAGCACAACAACAAGAATGATGAGTAGTTCGGGTGGTCCAAGAGATCCCATGGATCAAATGCTACCGCAGTCCGAACCGATACGCAGCCTCGCCCTACATGGTGGCTTCGGCGGCGGCCGCCGCGCGGGCCAGAGCCCGTTGGCGCCGAATCCGGCGTCGTTCACGCTCACTCATGCCACCCCAGATTCCGAACTTTTCACCGTTCTGAAGGGCATATTCAAGGCAGTCGTCCCGCACGACACAGCCCCGGCAGACCTCTTTCGCTTCCCGAGTTGACGCGCCTCGTTCGGGAAAGAAGAGGTCGGGGTCAACTCCGAGACAGTTGGCGAAGTCATGCCAGGTTGGTTCATCTTTTTCAGACGCGCCTGAGATCTTCATTGTCTGTAGGGTTCTCCAAATTTCGGTTGCCGCCGCGCGCGAACCAAGCGATGTCGCCTGGTCGTGTGCTTTCGACGACTTCGCCGGATGTCAGCGATGTAATTACAACACTGTAACAATCGACATGTAAAGCCGGAAACCCTGATTTCAAAGGTTTTTCGAGAAACTTTGGCAACATCAGCAACATCGGCCGCGTGAGCAACACCAGCCCCCGTGGTTCCGACATAATTGCGGCATGAGTAGACCAATTCACTCCACCACCGGTGAGGAGATCACGACGGAGGACGCGTTCAACGAACGGTTCGCGCTCGCCACGCACACGGTCACCACCGCCGAGGTGGTGATCCAGGGCCTCGATCTCCGCGGGCCGAGCTGGACAAAGATCATCCGGGATCAGACGTGGTGGCACGTCACGTTTCTCGGATGCGAGATGGATGAGGGGGCCGAGAAGCACGCCATCAGCACCGGCGCAACAGTCTTCCCGCCGTTTGAAGGACTCCCCTACAACCCCTACCGGGGCCACCTGTACACAACCACAGAACTGGGCTCGGAGGACCTCGACGGGCGGATCTACCGCCACCAATCCCAGTTTGGCCGCACCTCCAACCGGCCGATTCTTGAAACGCTGGCCGAACGAATCCACGATCATGCGATCGACAACGCCTTGGGCGAGTACCTGAATCGATTCGACAAGGTCGTCGCGATCATGGGCGGGCACAGCCTGCACCGAGACGACGCGACATTCCCAGCGGTCGCCCGCCTGGCCCGAGCGCTCGCCCGCACCGACCACCTGGTTGTGACCGGCGGCGGCCCCGGGGCGATGGAGGCCGGCAACCTCGGCGCGTGGATGGCCCCCTATCCGGACAGTGCGTTGGACGAGGCAGTGGAGATGCTCCACGCCGCCGTTGACTTCTCCACCGTCGAGTACCTCGATGCCGCGGCCGCGGTCGTCGACCGTTTCCCCGACGGAGCAGAAAGCCTCGCCATCCCGACGTGGTTCTACGGCCATGAACCCACCAACGCCTTTGCCTCCGCGGTGGCCAAGTACTTCAGCAACAGCATCCGCGAGGACGGCCTGCTGGCCATCGCCACCCACGGCGTGGTGTACACACCCGGTGCGGCGGGCACGGTGCAGGAGGTGTTTATGGACGCGACGCAGAACCACTACACCACGTTCGAGGTCATCTCTCCCATGGTGTTCATGGACTCCGCCTATTGGGCCGATGATCGACTCGGCGCCCCCAAACTCCTACGCCAGCTGGCGGGCGATCGTCCGTACCAGGAGATGATCGCCGTGCTCGATGACCCCGACGACATCGTCGCGTTCATCGATTCGCACCCGCCGCGGCGCCCCTAGGAGGTTTGCAGCAGCGACCGTCCGGTCGCGTGCGGCAGATCGAAGCCCAAAAGGGCGGCCATCGTCGGGGCATAGTCGGTCGCGGACGGCGTCGTCGACGCCAGCTCGTCGGCGAGCGTCTTCACCACGGGATGTCCACCGAACACCGAGGCCACCTGTGTTCGTGTGCGGGGAGACCCGTGTTGGCCGTTGATGCTTTTGTGGCGCCGGCCGAACACGCGGCCCGGGCCCGACCAGGCCAAGGTGATGCCCTCATCAAGATCCACGGCGTCTTCGATGGGGTCGAGTCGTCGAATCGCCGCTGCGCCCGGACTCTCGATCACGAGTCCCACCGTTCCCTCGTTGTGAGCGATGCCAGGCAGACCGGCCGCGTCGAGCTCCGCCCCAAGATCGATGGCGTCGAATCGATGATCGATCTGTTCCTGTTCGTGATCGCTCACCACGAAGACCACCGTCTCGTCCCAGCGCGGGCGCAGCCGATCCACCATCTCGGCCAGTTGCACGTCACATTGATGGATGGCGTCGATGGTCTCCGGCGCGTCCGGACCGTAGAGGTGAAGTGCGGAGTCCGGTTCGTTGCCGTGGATGAAAACCAGGTCGGCCGCCCATGCGTCAAGGCGGTCGGCAGCCGCGATCACCTCCGAGGTCGCCATGTAGCCGAGCGAATCCGTCGCTGCGCCTTCTGGCGGTTCACCCATTGGTGGCCAGTGCACATCGGCGGATGGAGCATCCATGGACCCAACCATGGTCTGGTCGCCGAGGATCGCCGAAGTTGAGAGCCCGGCGCGTCGAGCGGCGTCGAAGACGGTCTCGATCGCCGGCCCGACGAACGCGGAGCAGATGAACGCCTCCTGCTCCGAATCCCAGACGTCGTTCGTGAAGATCCGGTGCTGTTGCACGTCCGCCCCCGTGACAAAGGACGCGTGGTTCGGGTAGGTGCTCGACGCCAGCACCGACCGGCCGCCGTCGGGAGCCCATCCACCTTCCTCGGTGATCAGGCGCCACAGATGTGGTGTGTGTTCTGGCCCAACCCGACCATTGGGCAGGCTGTCCTCGATGAGGAAGGCAACGCGCATCGGGCTAGAGAAAGGCGTTCAACAGCCGGGCGAGCTCGAGTGGCTGATCACCCTGCACACTGTGGCCGGCCTCGATCACCCGCTCGACGATGGCGGTCGGGTGACGTCGGAGGAACTCCGCCTCGTCGGCATCATCGACCACGGACTGCTCCCGCATCCCTCGCACGAGCATGGTCGGCACTTCACGCGACCCGAGATCGGAGACGACGTTCCACAGACCGCTGTGGTCGCGGTTCTGCTCGCCTGTCTGCTCGTCGAAGACCCGGTGACGGGCGTGACGCCACACCCACGTTCCATCCGGCCGCTGTTCCGCATTGTGAAGGATGCCTCGCCGCAGCGAGGATTCGGTCCGGGTGGGGTTGTGCTCGATCGTGCGCGCCAAGAGGTCCTCGAAGCTGTCAAAACTCTCCGGTCCGTTGACGAAGGCCGCGATCGCCGCTGCCTTCTCCCGGTTCACTCCCGGCGTGATATCAACCAGAACAAGTTTGTGCACAAGGTCCGGCGACTGCCCAGCGATGGTCATCGAGGTGAGCCCACCCAAGGACATGCCCACGATCGCGGGCACACCCGGCGCCAGTATGCGAATCGCTGCCGCGACATCGATCGAGTTCTGCTCGACGTTTGCGGCACCCGCCTTGGGAGGTCCGGAGTGGCCGTGGCCCGGTAGATCGATCGCGACCAGAGGTCGTCCCAACGCGAGCGCGACGGTGTCCCAGGTGTGTGCGTTCTGTGCGCCGCCGTGGATGAGGACCATGTCCGGGTCGCCTTCGCCCCACACCAGCGCGCTCAAATGCCGGCCGTCCTCAAGCTCCGCACTTGTGCGACGGACGACTGGCTCGGCGTCGAAGGCGAGTCCGACTTCGGTCGCGTTGTCCCGAAACATGGAGAACTCGTCATAGGGGATCATCTCTGGCACGTGTGAACTCTCGCCCTCAGCCGGCTCGGCGAATCATCTTGCGTTTTTGTTCGACAAAGTCCACGAGTACGAAATCACCCACGTTCTGGTTGTCGGTGAAGAACGCCCGTCCGCCATTCATCTTGGTGATCTGTTCGATGAACTGGGTGAGATACGGCGTGGCGTCCAGCATGAACACGTTGATGCGGATGCCGTCGCGGGTGCACTTGTTGACTTCTTTGAGCGTCAGATTGATGGTCTCGTGGGTCGGCGGGTAGCTGAACACCGGCTGGCCGTGAGGTGAGAGGTGGGCGGTCGGTTCACCGTCGGTAACCATCAGGATCTGCTTGGTTCCGGACTGTCGGGCCAGCATCTTGCGAGCCAGCATGAACCCGTGCTGCATGTTCGTGCCGTAGACGTAGTCCCACGAGAGTGACGCAATGTCTTTGGCCGGAATCTCCCGGGCAACTTCGCTGAATGTCACGATGCCGAGGTAGTCCTGCGGGTACTGCCCCGATATCAGCGCCTGCAGTGCGAGTGCGACCTTCTTGGCCGGCACAAAGTTGTTGCGCATCGGCATCGACAGGGACAGGTCGAGCATCAGAACGGTGGACGTGCGGGTCGTACGTTCGGTCCGCTCCACCTCAAAGTCGTCTGGCGTGAGGTTGACGGGTGTTCCTCCGCCGGTGCGGCGAATCGCGTTTCTCATCGTGCGCTCGATGTTGAGCGTGAACTGGTCGCCGAACTCGTAGGGCTTCGTCTCGAAGTTTCGTTCGTGACCCACCCCGGACACCGTCGTGTTGTGTCGACCTATGCGATCAGCGGTCAACTTGGAGTAAACGTCCTCCAGCACGTTCTGGCCGATCTGACGTAGCGCCCTCGGCGTGAGCTCGAGTGCACCTTCGGTGTTGTTGATGAGTCCGGCGTCCTCGAGCATCTGGGTGAACTGGGCCATCGCCTCCATGGCGCGGGCCGAGTCCTCCCCCATCAGCTCGGCCGCCCGTTCGAAGTCGATTTCGTTGAGGGCACCGGGATTGGTCGTTCCCCGAAGCATCTGCTCGATCTGGTCGAGGTCGCCCAGATCGTTCATCAGATCCATCGCCTGACCGAAGTTGAGAGGATCGACACCGTCGACGTCATGGCTCTGTCCCCACCCAAGATCCGGGAACATCTGCTGGAGGTTCTGGCCGAGCTGGTCCATCTGCCAGGAGAGATCCATGTCCTGCATCAGCTGGTCGCTGAGCTCCTGCAGTTGGGCCCGCTGCTCCGGGGTCATGGAGTTGAGCATCGCCTGGGCCGCCGCCATTCGCTGCGCCATCGTCTCGAGCAGCTCGTCGAGCGTCTCGGGATTCTCGGGGAAGAAGTCGCCGTGTTTCTCCATGAACGCGTCGAAGTCGGGCTCGATGCCGTTGGCCCGCTGCTCCAGCATGTCGTTGAGGTCGGCCAGCATGTCCTTGACCCGCTGCATGTCCTCCGGCCCCATGTTCTGCATCGCGTCGCTCATACCGTCGACGGTCTGCTGCATCATCTGGTTGCGGAGGTCATCGAGCAGTTCGTCGAAGCGTTGCTGCGCGTCGGACGAGGTGAAGTCGTACTCCTGAAGTTCGCGCACCTGACCGGCGAGGTCCGGCGGCAACATGTCGAGCCGCATGTTTCGATCGAACGCGGCATCGGCGTCGCGTTGTGCCTGCTCCGGGTCGCCTCCACCGGCGGAATAGTCCGCTCGATCCTGCAGCGTTTGCCGCTCGGTGTCGACGATGTCACGGAGCTTCTCGGCGATGTCACCAAAGACGCCGCCGAGGTCACCGCGATCGAGCATCTCCTCTCGGCGCTCCCGGAGGCGTTCGAGCATCTCCCGCAGGCCCTGCATACGCTCGCCGTCCATATCGAAGCCGTTCTGCATCATGTTGCGCAGCGCAGCGTTTGGATCCCCGTGGTAGGCGAGGTCGTCGGTCATCTGTCGGAACAGATCGTCCGCGGTCAGCTCGTAGTCGGGTTGGGTGCCATCCCACGCGGAGTACGTGAAGCGAGGCCCGCGTGAACGTCGGCGACCGCGTCGGAAGACCATGCCTTGCACTGTATGTCGAGAGTGGCCGCCATATCCGATCGGTCCGGCCGTGATCGTTCGGAGGGTCCTCCGCGTCACGACCTAGGGTGGAGGGTCCGCCTTTTGGAGAGTCCTCCCATGCAACCACCTCCTGTTCCCGCCGGGTTCAGACTTCTCGGCCTGCGAGCAGAGCTTCTGTCGTCGCTCGACGAGCTCGGCTATGAGGAACCGACCCCGATTCAACGCCAGGCGATCCCCCACCTGCTCGGCGGCAAAGACGTACTTGGCCAGGCAGCAACCGGTACCGGGAAGACCGCCGCATTTGCCCTGCCAATCATCAACTCGATCGAGTCCGACCAGCGCCCGCAGAAGAACGAGCCAGTCGCACTGATCCTGGCTCCGACCCGCGAGCTCGCCGTGCAGGTGAGCGAGGCGATGTACCAATACGGGAAGTCCCGTGGGGTCAAGACGCTCGCGATCTATGGCGGTCAGCCAATCGGTCGACAGCTTGATTCACTCAAACGCGGCGTGCATGTGGTCGTCGCGACACCTGGCCGAGCGATCGATCACCTGCAGCGAGGCTCGCTCAAGTTGGGTTCCGTCCGCACCGTCGTTCTCGATGAAGCCGACGAGATGCTCGACATGGGGTTCACCGAGGACATCGAGACGATCCTTGAGGCAACACCCGGTCAGCGCCAGACCGTGATGTTCTCCGCGACGATGCCACCGCGGATCAACGCCATCGCCGAGCAGCACCAGAACGATCCGGTCCTGGTGAAGATCAGCGCGGCAGAGTCCGCCGCGAGCCGCGACCTCATCGACCAGCGGGTGTACGTCGTTCACAAGTCACACAAACCATCGGCCCTGGCCCGCATTCTGGACGTCGAGGCGCCGAGCTCAGCGATCATCTTCTGCAAGACCCGAACCGATGTGGACGAACTGACCGTCGTCATGAACGGCCGCGGGTTCCGGGCCGAGGCGCTGCACGGAGGAATGGACCAACAACAACGCGATCGAGTGATGGGGCGCCTTCGCGATGGAACGGCAGAGCTGCTGGTTGCGACCGACGTTGCCGCGCGCGGGCTTGACGTGGACGCCCTGACCCACGTCGTCAACTACGACATCCCCTCTGCGCCCGAAAGCTACGTTCACCGCATTGGTCGTGTCGGCCGCGCCGGGCGCGAGGGTACGGCGATCACTCTCGCGACTCCCCGACAACGGCGCCTTCTCAACAACATCGAGCGGCTCACAAAGCAGAAGATCAACGTGGCCAAGGTGCCGACGATCGGCGATCTTCGGGAGCGACAAGTAGACGCAACCGTGGAGGCACTTCGGGAGGCGCTCACTGCGGAGGATCTGGACGACTACAACGACGTGTTGCATCGGCTGAAGGGGGAGGGATCGGAGCGGACGATCGCGCTTGCCGCAATCAAGTTGGCCCACACCGGTCGCGGCGCCGTCCTTGATGAAGCGGACATCCCCGACGCATCCCATCAGTTCAACGACGACGATCGCCGAGGCGGCAAGGGCAAGAAACAAGGCAAGCGCCGAGACCGCCACGATTCAGGCACGTCTGGAGGTCGACCCCAACAAGGCCACGACCCGAACGTCGGCTATGTGTACGTCGGAGTCGGCCGCCGCGGCGGCGTTCGCCCAGGCGACCTCGTCGGCGCAATTGCCAACGAAACCGGTCTTGCGGGACGAGACATCGGTCCGATCCGCATCAGCGACCACTACTCCGTCGTGGGAGTACCCGAAGCCTCCGTCGAGGATGTTGTTGGTGCAATCAAACGATCGACGGTCAAAGGCAAAAAGACCAAAGCCCGCCGCTACACCGACTAACCACCCTCCGCGCGAACCAGCGCGAATCAGGGGTCAGACCCCTTTCGAGACGTTTTGTTGTGATCAGGTCGTTTCGCAGAAGGGGTCTGACCCCTTTGTTGAGAAAGGGGTCAGACCCCTCGCGCGGAGAGTGAGGGGTAGGGTCTGGCGGTGACGACCGTCGAGCTCAACGATCCTGGCGACGAGCGGCTTGCGGTCTTTCTCGGACTTCGGGATCAAGTGGCACGGCAACATCGCGAACGGCCGGGCGGAGACATGCACGGCTTCTTCATTGCCGAAGGGGATCTGGTCATCGAACGCGGGGTCCGCGCAGGTTTCGAGTTGCGATCGGTTCTCATGGCGGAGCGTCGATCGAAACCGTTGCCGGACTCCATCGGACCTGACGTACTCGTGATCCGAGGAGGCGACGATGTCCTCGTTGAGGTCACGGGTCGAGCCGAGTTGCGCGACCCGATCGCCTGTTTTGTTCGTCCTGCCCTCCCGGAGGCGGCCGCTCTCATTGCCGAAGGCCGGTCGTTCGCTGTGCTCGAGGGCATCAACAACCCGAACAACCTTGGCGTCATCATGCGCAATGCCGCGGCACTCGGCATCGACGCCGTGCTCCTGGATCCGACGTGCGGCGATCCGCTCTATCGCAGGGCCATCCGCTCGTCCATGGGCCAGGTCTTTGTTGTCCCCCACGCCCGCATCGAGCCATTGGGGATCTCCCTGCCAACGCTGCACGATCGCGGCGTCAGCACGATCGCTCTTACGCCCTCGGCCTCGACTCGACTCGACCAACTCGATCTTGATGGTGTCAAGACCGCCCTGCTGCTCGGCGCCGAAGGTCCCGGGCTTACGCAGGCAGCGTTGAAATCCGCCTCCCATCATGCGCGCATACCAATGACCGCTGAGGTCGATTCACTCAACGTAGGTTCCGCGGCAGCGGTGGCCTTCTACGAGCTCGCCCGTACCCGAGGCTGAACGTAGGGTTCTCCCATGGAACCCCACACCACATTCGCCACCGCCGACCTAGACGCCACCAATTGCTACAAACTCCTGACGGGACTCGTTACCCCCCGTCCGATCGGTTGGATCGGAACGAAGGGCGCCGACGGCATCGACAACCTCGCCCCGTACTCCTTCTTCAACGCGATTAGCGCCGAACCACCAACCGTCCTGTTCTCGGTCGGCATTGGACATCATGTAAAGGACAGCGCAGCGAATGCTGTGGCCTCTGGCGAGTTCACCGTCAACATCGTCACCGACGAGACGGTCGAGGCGATGAACGTCACCGCTGGAGAACACCCACCGCACATCAGCGAGTTCGACGTGGCCGGGCTCACGCCACTTCCTTCAACGCTCATCGATGCACCACGAGTCGCCGAGGCCACGGCGCAGCTCGAGTGCAGAGTGAGCGACGTTCACGACATCGTCTCCTCCAATGGCGAGGCATCCAACCGGGTCATCTTCGGAGAGGTCGTCGCGATCCACGTGGCGGATCGAGTCTTGGACGGCACCCGCATCCGCCCCGACCTGCTCCGTTCCATTGGTCGTATGGCCGGCTCGGGCTACACAAAGACCGGAGACGGCCTGTTTCAGCTCGAACGGCCCACGGTGTGATGCCTTGGGGGTTGCTCCCCGTTAACTCCTGTCGCCCACGGACCGACAATGTCTGTATGCGGAAACAATCACTCCCCGCTCGTGTGGGCGTCGCTCTCGGCGCGTTGGTCCTGTCGGTTGTTCTAGTGGCCTGCACCAGCGAACCGTCGGCCATTGCGATCACCGACGAAACGGTCCCGACCTCAACCACCGCTTCGCCAACCACTACCTCCCCAGAGGACCAGACCTCCACATCAACGCCCGAGGCGGCGGTCACCACGACCACCGCGTCGACAACAACCGCAGCTCCCAACTCCACGACAACCTCTGAGCCCGACGCCGCGGTGACCACGACGAGCCCGGTCTTGTCGAACGGTCTCGCCGCCAAGCCGCTCGGCGACTTTCATGTCGAAGGCTACGAACTGGTCTGGCTCCACGAGCCGGACGAAGAGACGGAATGCCAACAGGGCACACTCGCGGTTCAGGCCGAGGACGGCTCGATCACTCACACCTACGACGATCTCGGTGAGGTCGGCGGACTGCAGATGCACCAGGGCGTCAAGGGAGCACTTGCGTTGGTCGAGTTCTGCGAGGAGTTCGTCACGGCGATTCACTTCGCCAACGTGGCGGTTCCCCCGGCCGAGAATGCGCCGGAGTTCCTGACGGCCACTCCTCCGGACAACGTGTTCTCCCTCTTCGACATGGGATTCTCGAACGCCGGCTGGTTCGTCGCCGAGGCCACCATGTATGAGGACGGTGGCCAGGGCTGGAACGAGATCGTGGCGTTCGATGCGTTCGACGGAACGATGACCGAACTGGCCGACCTGGTCGGTGACCGAACCGATCACTTTGCCTACGACGTCGACTTCGTCATCCCCGACGAGTGGTCCGCCGACACAACGGGACCCAATCAGGACTGGATCCGACTCGAACTGCCAGCGGATCAGACCTACGTGCAGATCGAGTTCCATGAAGGCACCTACGGCGTTCCGCCACTTGGTGCCGGTGAGGAGCTCATCAACTCGTTCGACACGGAGCAATCGATCTGGGAGCGCCTCGGCAACGGTCGCTCCCGCCGAGTGCAGATCGTGCCGTCGAAGGAGTACGCCATCTCCGGCGCCAACGGCGAGCGAAGCGTTGAGGTCGTTGAATTCGGGGGCCTGTCGGTCGTGATCGAACGATTCATCGGCTCAAACACGCCAAGCTGGGGCTACGAGACTCCCTACCTCGCCGCCGAACTTGTTCGGATCTACGAGGATCTCGCGTAGTTCCTAGGACAGCAGCCCGATGTTGTGTTTGGCTCTCGCCAACACCTCGCTGGCGATGGGCTCCGCCTTGTCTGCGCCGACCTTCAGCAGTCTCGCGGTTTCGGCCGGATCCTCTTTCAGCTCGGCAAAACGCGCCTGAATCGGTCGCAGCATCTCAATAACGGCCTCGGCCGTGTCTGTCTTGAGCGGCCCGTACTGTTCGTATTTGCTCGCCAGTGACTCCGGATCCTCACCGGTGACCGCGCCGAGGATGTCCAGCAGGCTCGACACACCAGGTTTCGCTTCGATGTCGTAGCGCACCTCGGATTCGCTGTCGGTCACGGCTCGCTTGAACTTCTTCTCGATCTTCTTTGGATCCTCGAGCACAAAGACGGTGCCCGGGGACTCGCCCTCGCTCTTGGACATCTTGCGGTCCGGTCGTTGGAGATCCATTACCCGGGCTCCGGCGGGTGGGATGAAGTGTTCGGGCACCACGAAGGTCTCGCCGAATCGGCTGTTGAAGCGCTCGGCGATGTCACGCGTAATCTCCACGTGTTGGCGTTGATCATCCCCAACCGGGACGAAGTCCGTGTCGTAGAGAAGGATGTCGGCCGCTTGCAGCGCGGGGTAGGTGAACAACCCCGCGGAGACGAACTTCGTGCCGTCCCGATTCGACTTGTCCTTGAATGCGGTCATCCGGCTGAGTTCGCCGTAGCTCACCGTGCACTCCATCAACCACGCCAGCTGTGGATGTTGGGGCACGTGACTCTGCACAAACAGGATGGATTTCTCTGGATCGATGCCAACCGCCAGCAAGAGTTGCGCCAGCTCGATTGTCTGGCTGCGGAGTGTCTCCGCGTCCTGCAACAGCGTGAGTGCGTGCAGATCCACCACACAGAACACCGAATCGTGCTCGTGCTGCATCCGCTCCCAGTTCACGAGGGCACCCAGGAGATTGCCGAGGTGAAGGTCACCCGAAGGTTGGATACCACTGAAGACACGTGCCATGGCAGGTCAGGCTAGCGCTACGGGTTACACAACATCGCCAGGTGTTTCTCCGCTCGTTCCTGAGACAGGTTGGCGCCCAGCCAGCCAAACCCGAAGTCAAACGACGCCGGTCGGCACAACAGGTACGGAAGGTTCGGGTTGCTCGCGTTCTCACGCAACGTTGGCAGCGTCTCGGAGATCGCGTCCGTCGACAACGACGCAAGTTCGGCGATGTCGAGCTCGGCTTCCTCGGGTGTGTTG
>SHLQ01000254.1 GCA_004282895.1 Acidimicrobiales bacterium | reverse complement strand
GCCCTCCGACCACCGTGCCGAGGCTCCACATGGCGTGGAGGCGGTTCATGACCGGTCGCGATCGGCGGGCGCTCAGCGCCGAGCCCTGCACGTTCATGGCGACGTCGGTGAAGACGTCTGCGGCTTGAATGACGGACAGAACGAGAAGTAGCTGCCAGACCGCGTTGACGAACCCGATACTGGGGAGCATCAGGATGAGAATGCCCGCCCCGATCAACATCACTGTCTTCGTTCGGAGTACTTCGGTCGCCCTACCCACGAGTGAGGCACCAACAACGCCACCGATCGTCGCCACTGAAAGGACCCAGCCAATGGTGAACAATGACGCGTCGATGTTGCTGCGGATCTCCGGCAGTCGCGGCACGTAGGACGCAACGACCACGCCGTTGACGAAGAACTGCACCGCGACGGCCTGCAGGGCTCTCCGATCGATCGGTGTCATCTCGGCCATCGACGAAGGCTAGATTCGACAACACCACCGACCAACCTGGAGCATCATGAGAATCGCCGCCCACCTTCACCCCCAGCACGCGTCCTACAACCAGATCCGGGAGGCAGCGATACGCGCCGAGGAGATGGGCGCCGACATCCTCTACAACTGGGACCACTTCTACCCTCTCTACGGCGAACCTGACGGGCCGCACTTCGAGGCGTGGACGATGCTCGCGAGCTGGGCCGAAGTCACAAGTCGCGTCGAGATTGGTTGTCTCGTCACGTGCAACACCTATCGCAACCCCGAGCTGCTGGCGGACATGGCCCGCACGGTCGACAACATGTCCGATGGCCGCCTGATCCTTGGCATCGGCTCGGGCTGGTTCGAGCGGGACTACGACGAATACGGGTACGAGTTCGGCACCGCCGCCGGGCGCCTGCGCGAGCTGCGCGACGCCCTGCCCCGAATCGAGTCGAGGCTCGGCAAGCTCGATCCGCCGCCGGTCCGGGACATCCCAATCCTCATCGGCGGTACGGGCGAGACGATGACGCTGCAGTACACGGCTCGACACGCCCACAAGTGGCACTGCTTCTGGAACATCAGCGACCCGGGGTTCTTCGCCCAGAAGAACGGCGTGCTCAACGACTGGTGCGAGAAGCTCGGCCGTGACTCGTCCGAGATCTCCAGATCCGTCGGACTCGATTGGGACAGCGTTGACGATCTGCCGGCGACGCTCGACCAGATCAAGGCCGCCGGAGTCGACGAGGTAACACTGGGTTGTGGTGGTCCGGACTACGACATGTCCGGTCTGGCCGAAGCCATCGCCTGGCGGGACGGCCAGTAGGCAACCGTGCCTGCGATCAACCAGACCCGACTGCTCGACGACCTGCGGGCGCTTCGCTCGTTTGGGGCAACCGGCACGGGAGTTGTCCGCCCGACGTTCTCCGACGAGGACATGGCGGCGCGGGAATGGCTCAAACAGCGCATGATCGATGCGGGGCTCGATGCCACAATCGACGGTGCCGGAAACGTCTTCGGACGCTCACCCAACGCCGCGCCCGCTCTCGTCATCGGCTCCCACTCGGACACCCAACCAACCGGCGGATGGCTCGATGGTGCGCTCGGTGTCATCTACGGAATCGAGGTCGCTCGCGCATTGCTGGAGGACCCCACCACGGCTCATCTGGCCGTGGACGCAGTTGCCTGGTCGGACGAGGAGGGCACGTACACGAGTTGCCTCGGCAGCAAGGCGTTCTGCAGCGTCCTGGGTGATATCGACCTGACCGCGACAAATGCCGACGGTGAGTCCGTGGCCGCTGCGCTGGAGCGGGTTGGCCTCACGAACCGGCCTCATGTTCGCCTCGACCCAGACCGCCACGTCGGGTACCTGGAGGCGCACATTGAGCAGGGCCCCCACCTCGAAGCGAAGGGTCTGCGAATCGGGACCGTAACGTCGATCGTTGGCATCGGTGGGCTGGTCATCGGCTTCTCGGGTGAGCAGAACCACGCCGGCACCACACCCATGCCAGCCCGGCGAGACGCCGGGGTTGCGCTGTTCGAGTTTGCAGTACAGGCGCGGAGCCGGATCGCAAAGGTGGCCGGCGATTCCACCGTCTGGACGTTCGGCGATGCCACGCTCCACCCGGGCGCGGAGAGCATCATCCCCGGCCGAGCCGAGCTCGTCCTGCAGTTCCGCGATCCCGATGCGCACGTTCTCGATGCGATCGATGCGGTGGTTCGAGAACTGGCGGCCGAAATGACGGAAGCCGGCCCGGTGGATGTTGCGGTGATCGAGACCCGGGAACGTATCGCACCCACGGTCATGGACGCGGGTTTGCGGCATCACATCGCCGAGGCGGCGGAAGACCACGTGCCCAGCTTGTGGCAGGAGATGCCGAGCGCCGCTGGCCATGATCCGATGGTGATCGCCCATCACCTCCCCTGCGCCATGCTCTTCATCCCGAGCATCGGCGGCATCAGCCACGACTTCGCTGAGGACACCAGCGACGAGGACATCATCCTTGGTTGTCAGGTATTGGCCGATGCCGCGGCCTCGATTCTCCTGGAACAATGACGAACGTCGTCGTGCGTCTGGCCAAGCTGGAGGACGCCGACGCCATGGGAAGAGTCCACGTGGAGGCATGGCAGGCGGCCTACACGGGAATCATGCCCGAGGACTTCCTCACTTCCCTCGACGGCGCCGCCCGGGCCGCGGAATGGCGGGCGGTGATGGAACGAAACCCGAATCCAGAGGAGGGTCGGCGGCTTGTCGCCGAACTCGATGACAACGTTGTCGGGTTGGCGTTGGTGTGGCCTGGCCGCCAAAAGGATGAGAAAGGTCTGGGCGAGCTGATCATGATCAACCTGACGCCCTCCGCATGGGGAACGGGGGTAGGCACCGCGTTGCTGACCGGTTGTGTGGACGCGCTGACGCAGTTGGGATTCGCCGAGGCGGTCCTTTGGGTCGCGGCGGACAACGCTCGGGCGCGTCGGTTCTACGAACGGGAAGGCTGGCGCACCGACGGTGCATCCAAGTCCGACGACTTCGGCGGGACGATCGTGGAGGAGCTTCGCTATCGGCGTTCGCTTTGCGAGACATCGCTTTAGCGGCCCATGACCGGCGGCAGGGTCGGCCGCAGCGTCCGTCCGCCGTCGACCGTGATGATCTGGCCGGTTACGAATCGGGACTCGTCGCTCGCCAGCCACACTGCAACATCCCCCACGTCGGACGTATCGCCAACCCGCCCCACCGGATGCAACTTGGCCAATTCGTCGATCACGAGCTCACGATCGGGATGGCTGTCCACGTATGTCGCATTCAGCGGGGTGTCAATCCATCCAGGTGCGATGGCGTTGCAGCGGATGCCCATCGGTCCGAGATCGATCGCGGTTGCCCGCGTCATTCCCTGCACCCCCGCCTTGGTCGACGAGTAGGCGACGTGCTGGGGATTGCCACAGTGCCCCTCGATGGAGCTGATGTTCACGATCGCACCAACACCGTGCGCCGCAAGATGGGGTGCGGCGTGGCGACTCATAAGCATGGGACCAGTCATGTTGACGGCCAGCATGAGATCCCACGACGCTCGGTCCTGATCGATGATGTTCTTCTCGAACATGATCCCGGCATTGTTCACGACGATGTCCAGACGGCCGTGCGTCGACACCACATCGTCGATAATGGCCGTGATCGAGTCCTCGCTGGTGACGTCGAGGTGATGCCACGAATGGGCGTCCGTTTCCTGCACGTCACCGACCACAACCGTCGCGCCGGCGGCAGCCAATCGATCGGCGATTGCGGCGCCGATGCTCTGCGCGCCGCCGGTCACGATGGCGACCCGATCCTTCAGCCTGTCGGTCATCCGGCGACGTACCCTCCGTCGATGGGGAGCGCGACTCCCGTGATGTGACTCGATGCGTCGCTGGCCAGAAACAGCATCGACGTGGCTATCTCCTCGGGCGACGGAATCCGGCCCTGCGGGATACCCGCGATGTTGGCGGCGAAGACATCGTCCGCGGTGCGACCGGTCTTCTCGTGCTTCGACACGAGCATCGGCGTGTCGACTGCACCGGGACACAACGCGTTGATTCGAATCCCTTCGGCGGCGTGGT
>SHLQ01000082.1 GCA_004282895.1 Acidimicrobiales bacterium | reverse complement strand
CAAGATTCAGCGGGAAGTTACGTTCTTCTCGCCAACCCGAGCTGAGCAATCTTGACGACCGCGGAGCTCATTCCTCTTCTTGTGGGCCTGAAGTTTCGGATCGTCCGCTCGGGCGGCCGTTTCACCAATGTGCTGCTCGGGCTCGCGGTTCTGGGCACCTTCGCAGTCGTTCTCGCCGCCGGCTCCTTCATCCTGTTCCTGCGAAACGTGCCGGAACGGGCCGACATCATCGTGCCCGTCTTCACCGCGATGGGTATCGCCTGGTTCGGGGTGCCCGTGGTTCTGGGAGGCGGCGAAGGAACGCTCCACGCCGGCAAGCTGACGGTGTATCCGATCGAGACGAAGAAGCTGGTCATCGGCTTGATGGCTGCCGCATTCGTAGGTGTACCCGCGTTGGCGACCGGACTTCTGGCGCTCACCACGATTAGCCACGCTCGCTCCGTGACCACGTTCATTCTGCTTCTGCTTTCGATCGTAGTGTTCGCTGCTACGGCGGTGTTGTCCGGACGCACGAGCATCGCCATCATGTCCGGGTTGTTGCGGGGAAGACGCACAAAGGAACTTGCCGGTGCCCTTGCCGCCACCCTTGGGGTGTCGCTGGGGGTCATTGGACCGTTCGCCACCGAATACTCCGATGGTCTGGTTGGCGATCGGCTGGCCGGTCTACGGGGCGTCGCGCCCTACATCCCGTGGGGGTGGCCGGCGGAGGCCATCGGCAGAGCTTCCCTCGGCGACGTTCGCGGTGCCCTGTTCTTCCTTGCGCTTGCACTGGTTTTCGCGGCCGGATTGTGGACGGTCTGGTCCCGAATCATGGAACGGATGCTCACGAACCGGGCCTTCTCCGACGAACAGGAAGTGGGCGTCGGACTCATTCCACGGTGGATGTCCGTGTTCGGGTCCGGCCCGATCGTGGCGGTCTGGGCGCGCTCGCTACGTCAGCTTCGTCGGGACCCGCGCGAGTTCATGGAGATCGCCGGCTTCCTGCCCATGATCATCATTTTCACGTTGCCTAGCATCGAGGGGCTGCGTCAGGGGGAGCCGGTAGCGGTCCTCGGTTCGGGATCGGTTGGCCTCGCGCTGGGAATCACGTCCCTCAACATGTTCGGCGCCGATGCACGGTCCTTTGGTGTCGACGCTCTCGCGTCGACCAACATCCGCCATGTTCTTGTCGGCAAGGTCATGGCCCGACTGACACTCGGCGTTCCTCTGATCCTTGTGCTGGCATGTTCCTTCGCCGCTATCGCCGATGGTTGGGCCTACGTGTTCCCCAGTCTTGGCATCGGCCTCACGTCGTTGTTGTCCATGGCCGGTGTCGGCATGTTCGTATCGACTCGTTTTCCGTTCGCGCTGCCTGACACATTGACGCTGGGCGGGCGGGGCAGCAATGGTTGTGCGACCGGTGTGATCCGTTTGGGCGCATTGTTGACGGCGATGGTCGCGGCCGCGCCGGGTGTCGCGATCACGGTCGTGGTGACGCTTTTCGTTTCGCCCGGAGCGGGCAATGTCGCGGCGCTGTTCGCCGTGTGCTTCGGGTTGTTCGTCTTCTGGGGTGCGTCCCGGATTTCCGGCCGGTGGGCCACGAACCACATCCCTGAGGTATTCCAGCTTCTGTCCGCTGCCTAGATGGCCGCCACGCGGTAGCATCTCGGGTGATTCCAACGACCTGACGTCCGCCGTGAGCCGACGCCAGCATCGAGAAAGATCGACCCGATGAAGATTCTTTGCGCTGACGCCATCGCTTCCGAGTTGCTGCAACCGTTGCGAGATGCTGGTCACGAGGTGTTGGTCGAACCGGAGCTTGATGGCACATCTCTGCCCGACCGACTGACTGACGATTCCGTCGAGGTACTGGTTGTTCGATCCACGAAAGTCAGCAAGGAGGCGCTGGAAGCTAGCCCGGCGCTGAGCATGGTGGTACGGGCTGGTGCCGGCACCGACAACATCGACAAGGACGTCGCGTCCGCACTCGGCATCTACGTGTCCAACGTGCCGGGTCAGAATGCCGTTGCGGTGGCCGAACTGGCGATGGGACTGCTTCTCGCCATCGACCGTCAGATTCCGGCCGGAATGGCGGATCTGCGAAGCGGCAAGTGGAACAAGGGTGAGTACTCGAAAGCCGATGGCATCCTGGGCAAACAGATCGCGATCATCGGGTTGGGCGAGATCGGCTACGCCGTTGCGCATCGGGCTCGGTCCTTCGGTATGCCGGTCACCGCGCTTCGCAAGCCGGATCGCTCC
The DNA here is from genome assembly GCA_004282895.1 of Acidimicrobiales bacterium. GTDB lineage: Bacteria > Actinomycetota > Acidimicrobiia > Acidimicrobiales > SHLQ01 > SHLQ01. The sequence goes on along the minus strand of SHLQ01000082.1, from coordinate 12,273 downwards.
GAAGACGCACAAAGCCGAATCCGCGCTGCCGGAATTCGCCTCATCGACACGATGGAGGAACTCCTTGGGAGCGCCGACGTCGTGAGCTTGCATGTTCCCGGTACACCCGGCACCAAGGGGATGGTCGACGCTGGATTTCTGGCAATGATGAAGGACGGCGCCATTCTCCTCAACACCGCTCGCGGTGATGTCCTCGACGCCGAGGCGTTGGTGACGGCCATGGAGGAGAAGAACATTCATGCGGGTCTGGATGTCTGGCCGAGCGAGCCCGCTGGCAAGTCGGGCGAGTGGGCGTCGGTGTTGTCACAACATCCGAACGTCGTGGGATCGCACCACATTGGTGCATCGACTGCGCAGGCGCAGTCCGCGGTGGCGGCAGGGACCGTGGCCGTTGTTGAGGCCTACCTCGATGGACGTGTCATCAACTGCGTCAACATGGTTGATGAACGCCTCGGGGAGGTTGTGCTGACCGTTCGCCATCTCGACAAGGTCGGCGTGTTGGCAAAGATCTTCGCGACCATTCGCAAGGACGGTGCAAACGTGTACCAGATGGAGAATCAGGTGTTCGTCGGCAAGATCGCCGCCGTCGCATCAATCAACCTCGACCACGAACCTTCGGTGGAGACGCTTCGTGCGATCGAGGGTGATGACGATGTACTGGGTGTGTCGATCGCGGTCAACCGGGTTCCGTAGACGCGACTTCGACCTCATCCCAGCCGCGAACGCTGTTGATGGTGAACAGACGATCGGCCCGAGCGAGGTCATCGAGGGTAAGGACTCGCTCGGTGACTTGTCCGCGATCGAGCAGTTCCTCTCGCAACGTTCCGGCCAACAGTCCGCTGCGATGGTCCGGGGTGACGAGATCACCGTCGAGATCGAGGACGAGGTTGGAGATCGTGGTTTCCGTTAGCTCGCCCCGCTGGTTCCACAAAATGACGTCGGAGGCGTCAGGGAAACGATCTCGCGCGTCGTCGTATCGTGTGCGGGTGGTGGTCTTGTGGACGAGGAACTCGTCGTAGCTGTCGACGGGAACGCTGTCGATGGGAAGTGCTCGGATCTCATCGCTTGATGTAGGCAAGGCTCGGACCTGCAGTGTTGGGACTCCGGCCGCATCGACCAGCAAGCGCAGCATCACGGGGGTGTCGGAACGCACCGAGTTGAGCAGGTGCATGACCGCGTCCATGTCGACTGCAATTCCGAAGTGGTCGCCGGCGCGCAGCAGCCGGTTGATGTGACGTTGCCTGAGCGAGACGCCACCATCGGGCGTCCAAGCCATCGTCTCCAGCAGTTGAAGTGGCCTTCCGGCGCGGGCCAGAACCCTCGACTTGTGCTCGGTTTCGCGCCATTCGTCGTGAGGTTCGGAATCCCACACGATTCCGCCGCCGACCCCGTAGGTCCCCGGGCCGGCTTCGAGATCCAACCAGACGCTGCGAATGACGACGTTGAACTCCCAGCGACCGGTCGGGGAGAGCGTGAAGATCGAACCGCAGTACGCACCCCGTGGCGTTGCCTCGAGCTCGGCGATGATCTCGGTTGTCCGGTACTTGGGTGCACCCGTGATCGAGGCAACGGGGTACAACGCCTTGAGCGATTCGACGAGGGAGGCGTTGGCCTCCGCGACCACGGTGGAGGTCATCGTGTGCACCGTCGGGTAGTGCTCGACCGTGAGCAGATGGGGAACGTGCACGGTCCCTGGTGTGGCGATTCGTCCGAGGTCGTTGCGCACCATATCGACGATCATGACGTTCTCGGCGCGGTCTTTGGGACTCGATCGGAGTGCTTCGGCGATTTCCCGATCGGTGTCCGCGTTGTGGTGGCGGGGACGGGTGCCCTTCATGGGTTTGCTGGTGTACGTGTCGCCATCGCGGGTGAAGAACAACTCAGGTGACGGGGAGCAGAGGGCGTGAGTGCCCAGGTGCAGGAATCCGTCGTAGTCAGCCATTTGTGCTCGGGCCAGCGATGCGAACAACCCCTCGGCCGAGCCCCAGAACGTCGCATGACGGCGGACGGTGTAGTTGACCTGATAGGTCTCACCGGCGCGGATGAGCTCTCTGATCTTCGTGATGTTGGCCGAGTAGGTGACCTCGTCCTGATCGGGGGTCCATTCGCTGATCTCGAAGGGGCCGTCGATCGGGCCATCGGTGGAGGTGGGGGAGTCGAATATGCCAAAGGCCAGGAGAGGGACCGCTGGGTCACGCTGGCTGTCAACCGCAGGGTCGAACGCCGGGCCTGCGTCGTAGCTCAGAAGGCCGACCACCCACTGTCCGGCGGCGCTCGCCTCCTCCGCTCTTCGGAGTGCGGGGACCACGTCTGCGAGCTCCGTGACCGTGATGGTCTCGACTGGAGACTCGAACCTTTTCCACGACCGGTCCTCACCGAAACGGACGAGAGCGGTGTGTAACGCCGTCGAACCGGATGACATGGGCGCAGTCTAGAGAGCTATCCTGACCTCGTGGTCTATGAAACACCGGAGTACCACCCCGCGTTCGAGGAGTATTGCGAGACGATCTTCGAACTCGGCGAGGATGGTCTGGACGTGATCCAGGCGCGTATTGCCGAGCGGATGGAGGTATCGCGTCCAGCGGTGTCGGAGATGATTCGAAAGCTGATCCGCGAAGGTCTTGTTCAAGTCACCGATGACAGCGAGGTCGTGCTGACCGACGATGGATTGGTGCTTGCCAATCAGGTGGTTCGTCGCCATCGGCTGGCCGAGCGTTTCCTGACCGACATGCTTGGGCTCAGCTGGGCGGAGGCTCATCACGAGGCCGGCAAGTGGGAACATGTGATCTCACCCGTGGTGGAGGATGCGCTCGTGCGCGAGCTCGGTAATCCGACCACCTGCCCCCACGGCAACCCGATCCCTGGATCGGGTTATGTCCGCCCCGAGGACGCCACAACGCTGGAGAAGGTCTCCGTCGGCAGCTCGTTCATGGTCGAACGGATTCCCGAAGAACTCGAGTTCGAACCCGGCCTGTTGGAGTACCTCGAACATGCTGGTGTTGTGCCCGGCCGGATCGGCACGGTCACTGCATCGTCACCTGATGGCACGACGACCGTCGAGGTCGAAGGGCGGCCATTCGGCATCGGCTCGTTTGCGGGAGAGCGCATTCTTGTCTCGGCAGCCTGAGCCGCAGGGACAGCCGCTAGGTTTTGGCACATGAGCGCACCCCAACGTCGCAGCACTGATCACGATCACGATCATGACCATCACGATCATGACCATCACATGGTTCACGATCATCGTGCCGTGCAGGACGGCAGCGCCCGAGCGGCGATCTTCGGTATCAGCGACGGCTTGGTCTCGAATGTTGCGCTGATCCTTGGTGTTGCAGCAGCGAGTCTCGATGGGTCGGCGGTCTTGATTGCTGGAGTATCCGGGCTTCTGGCCGGCGCCGCATCAATGGCAGCGGGCGAATACGTGTCGATGAAGGCGCAGAACGAGCTGATCGAACGCGAACTGCGCATCGAACGGGAGTCGTTGGCCAATAACCCGGCATTGGAAGTCCGAGAACTGTCGGCCATCTACCGGAAGCGTGGCCTCGACAAGGATCAGGCCAGAGACTTGGCCGAAGCGGTGCACAAGGACCCGGAGGTTGCGCTTGAGGTCCATGCCCGGGAGGAGCTGGGCGTCGATCCGGATGACATCGGCGATCCAATCGGGGCTGCGGTGAGTTCGTTCATCGCGTTCGGCATCGGTGCGATCCTGCCGCTCATTCCGTGGTTCATCGGCGAAGGGGACAGCGCCATGGTTGCATCCGTGATCATCGGCCTGGTCGCAGCAGCACTGGTAGGCATAACGCTCGCACGATTCACGGAACGCTCACCCTTCAAAACCGCACTACGTCAAGTCAGCTGGGCCGCCGGCGCCTGCGCAATCACCTTCGTAATAGGCAGCATCCTGGGCACGACTGTTTGATTCTCGAGACTTCCGCTCGAGATCCCCACTCAGCTTTCAAGGTCGCTACACGCAGCTCCGCTCCCCTCCACGGCGGAGCCGGTGACCGTGCGTATACCTCCCGCGTTGACTGGCGAAGGGTCTGACCCCTTTGCGCCCTTATTTATTCAAGATTGAACAGTCGCGCCCAGGAAATCCTTGTGATATCAACAATTTGCGCCGCTTGGCCGAAAAAGGGGTCTGACCCCTTTTTGGCCGAAGGGGTCAGACCCCTTCGGCGTGCTGGACAGTCAACGCGGGCCGTATACGCACAGAGCCAGCCTCAGGCGGGGAGGGGCCGGAGGCTGCGCCGTAGGCCCATGGAGGTGACCGCGGATCTCGGCCGGAAGTGCCGAGAAGGGAGAGCATGACGGGCACCGGTGTGCGGGCAGCGCTGCTCACAGACTTGGGGAACGCGGTTACCCAATAGCGTCAGGCATCTCCGACTTACGTTTCGCGATGAACTCCGACATCTCCTGCTCGATCGCGCTGTCGAGCCCCGGCTCCTCGTAGTCGTTGAGCATCTGCTTCCACTGGGCGTTGGCTCGTTGAGCCGCGGTGAGACTCCCGTCCTCGATCCACTGCTCGTAGCTGTTGTTGTCAGCATTGGAGCTGCGATAGAACGCTGTCTCGAAGTTGGCAAGCGTGTGGGCCGTTCCAAGAAAGTGTTGACCGTGTTCGTTCGTGCGAAACGCGTCCATTGCCTGACCATTTTCGCTCATGTCGACACCCTTGGCATACACCTGCATCATGCCTAGCTGGTCGGCGTCCATGATGAGCTTCTCCATGGACAGGGCCAGACCGCCCTCGATCCAGCCGGCTGCGTGCAGGACGAAGTTAACGCCGGCCTGCATGGTCGGCAGCAGCGAATTGGCGGATTCGTAGGCAGCTTGCGCATCCGGGTGTTTGGATGCCGTGAATTGCCCACCCGAGCGGAACGGCACTCCGACCCGGCGAGCGAGCTCGGCCATCACGTAGATCGCCAAGCCACCCTCGGGGGTGCCAAATGTTGGTGCCCCGGTTGCCATCGACATCGACGTGGCGAACGTGCCGAAGATGACCGGCGCGCCCGGGTTGACGAGCTGGGTGAACGCCATTCCCGACAGTGCTTCGGCGAGTGCCTGTGCGGCAAGGCCAGCGATGCTCACCGGCGACATCGCTCCCATCAAGATGAACGGCGAGATGATGCAGGCCTGGTTGTTGCGGGCATAGACCTCCGCCGCGCCGAGCATGGTTTCGTCCCACGCCAGTGGCGAGTTGGCGTTGATGAGGCTGGTCATCACCGTCTTGCCATCGAGATCGCCGCCGAACGCCATACGGCAGAGCTCGACGGAGTCAACGGCGCGTTCCGGAGCGGTCACCGAGCCCATGATCGGTTTGTCGCTGTAGCGCAGGTGTGAATACACCATGTCGAGGTGACGCTTGTTGACCGGCACGTCGACTGGTTCACAGACGGTGCCGCCGCTGTGATGGAGGTGCGGCAGCATGTAGGTGAGCTTCACGACGTTCTCGAAGTCGGTGATCGTTGCGTACCGGCGGCCCTGGTCGAGATCGGTGACGAACGGCGATCCGTAGTTCGGCGCGAACACGGTGTGTTTGCCGCCGATCTGAACGTTTCGAGCGGGGTTCCGGGCGTGTTGGGTGTATTCCGACGGCGCGTTGTCCTGAACGATCTTGCGCGCCAAGCCCTTCGGGAAAAAGACCATCTCGCCGTCGACCGTGCAGCCCGCGTCTTCGAGCAGCTTCAGCGCCGACGGGTATTCGTTGAACTGGATGCCGATCTCACTCAGGATGACCTCGGCGTTCTCTTCGATCTGCGCCAACCCGGCCTCGTCCAGGACGTTGATTGGGTCGAGTGTTCTCGTGAGGTAGGCCTGCGTCTCGGCGCCCGCAGCGGCTCGGGCCGCCTGACGTCCAGCGCGGCCACCGCCGCTACGGCCTCGGCGAGTTCGGGGTGCGTCGCTCATAATGACTCCTCTGGTGCGGCAGTGGTTGTGTGGCGTCGTCGCCGGCGCCCTCCGCCTCCGGCCGAGCCGCCGGCCGCAGCGGCGTTGGCGAATCGGCGCTCGGGCAGCGTGATCTTCTTGGACAGATGTGGGTATGTGGCGGTGGCATGGGGGATGGCCATCGCATCCACGAAGTGGTCCTGGAACTTTGGTTCGGTGGCGGTTTCGATCTTGACGATGCGGGGTACGAGCTCCTCGATGGTGCGTCTGCCTTCCGCCGACAGCAGCGCAATGACCGCTCCGGTTCCGGCGGCGTTCCCCGCGGCCACCACTCGGTCGAGGTCACAATCTGGCACCAATCCGAGAGCCACGGCGTAGGCCGGGTCGATATGGCTTCCGAACGCACCCGCCAGGGCGATGCCATCGACGTGTTCGATCTCCATGTGGTCCATCAGGAGGCGAATCCCGGCGTACAGGGCGGCTTTGGCCAGCTGGATGGCGCGTACGTCGTTTTGGGTGATGTAGATATTGGGTTCACCTTCATGCAGCAGGTAGCGGAAGGTGCGGCCATCGGGTTGCACCCGTGATGTGCGTTCGGTGAGTCCGCCATCGACGACACCATCGGCCGTGATGATCCCGGAGATCATCATCTCGGCGATGACCTCGATGATGCCGGATCCGCAGATGCCGGTGATCGGGATCTTCTTCGTCTGATCCGTGAACTCGGGTTCGTTGCTCCACGAGTCGGCCCCGATCACCTTGAACCGGGGTTCGAGGCTCTCGGGGTCGATTCGAACCCGCTCGATTGCGCCCACCGTTGCTCGCTGTCCGGAGGAGATCTGCGCCCCTTCGAACGCCGGGCCGGTTGGGCTCGAGGCGGCCAGCAGCAGGTGCTCGTTGCCGAGGACGATCTCCGCGTTGGTGCCAACATCAACGACGAGCTGGATGTCGGTCGACTGATCGGGGCGCGTCGACAGAATGGCTCCAGCGGTATCGGCACCGACGTGCCCGGCGATACACGGCAGGACATAGACGCGGGTGACATCCCGGCAGTTGATGCCGACGTAGGGCGCGCGGGCTTCGATGGCGCTGTCGGTTGCGAGCGCAAACGGGGCGCCACCCAACGGCACGGCGTCGAGCCCAAGAAGTAGATGGTGCATGACCGGGTTACCCACGAGGACGATTTCGAGGACGTTGCGGCGATCCTCGTCGGCGTCGTCGCAGAGTTCACCGACGAGCTCGTCGAGCGCAGTCTGAATACTCGTCGTGAGCTCGACTTCGCCGCCAGGGTTCATCATCACGTAGCTGACCCGGCTCATCAGGTCTTCACCGAACTTGATCTGTGGGTTCATGCGCCCAGCGCTGGCCAAGGCCTCGCCGCTCGAGAGGTCAAGGAGGTGGCCAGCCACCGTGGTGGAGCCGACGTCGATGGCGACGCCGAGCACACGATCGTGGAACTCGGGCCACGCGGCGACAATCTCGGCGCCGTCGCGCACCGCCACCGTGATGTTCCGGGTTTTGGTCAGAACCATTTGGATCTCACGCACCTCAGCGAGTGGGGCGATGAGTCCGGTGAGGCCCCAGTCCGCTTCGAGCGCGTCGCGCAAGAGGTCGAGCTCACTTCGTGGAGTGTCGAGCTCCTGTGTGACGACGGTTGTGTAGTGCAGCTGGATGACCGGATCAATCTCCATGTCCGGTAGATCGAGTCGCTTGCGGACCACCTGGCGGTGTACTTGGCTTTCCGGCGGTACGTCGACGACCAGGTCGCCGCAGATCCCCGCATGGCAGCCCAGACGATGTTGAGGTGAACCGAGCGGTCGACGGCCGCGGTACTCGGTGGTCTCCGATGGGCCGGGAGCGCTGAGGGCCTCGACGGTGGACGTGATGCCATGTTTGGCGAACTCGCCCACCTCGGGTACGACCTGGCACCGCCCGCAGATACCGCGACCGCCACAAACAGTGTCGAGGTCGACGCCCAGCTCTCTCGCCGCGTCGAGCACGGTGGTTCCCCGCGCGACGTCGCCTTGTCGCCCCGACGGCGTGAAGACAACGCGAGCGGTTTCGGTCATTGCCTAGATGGCAGCGCCAGCGCGGCGACGACCGCCGCGGCGACGGGCGCCACCGGCGCCACCTCCGGCGGCGGGGTCACGTTTCGCGGCGATCCAGGCGGCGCAGTTCTGGTCGTGGCCCATCATGACGTCGGCGGCCATTACGCAGTCCTTCACCTCCTGGTGAAGTGGGCTCATGATGGCGGACGTCATGCCGGAGGCGATGGCCATCGACAGGAAGTTGCCGGTGATGTGGTGACGTGCGGGGAGACCGAAGCTGACGTTCGACGCGCCGCAGGTGGTGTTCACGCCTAGCTCGTTGCGCAAGCGCCCGAGGAGAGCGAAGACTTGGCGGCCGGCGGTTCCCATGGCACCGATCGGCATGACGAGCGGGTCCACCACCACATCGGCGGCCGGAATGCCGTAGTCGGCGGCCCGGTGCACGATCTTCTTGGCAACCTCGAATCGGACATTGGGATCTTCGGAGATGCCGGTCTCATCGTTGGAGATGGCGACGACGGCCGCGCCGTGCTTGGCGACGAAGGGCAGGACTCGTTCCAGCACCTCTTCCTCGCCGGTGACCGAGTTGATGAGGGGTTTGCCGTCGTAGACCTCGATCGCTGCTTCCAGAGCTTCGACGATGGAGCTGTCGATGGAGATCGGGACGTCGGTGACTGCTTGTACTTCCTTGATCGCGCGCACGAGCAGGGCAGGCTCGTCGGCGAGGGGGATGCCCGCGTTCACGTCGAGCATCTGGGCTCCCGCTTCGACCTGGGCCATGGCGTCGGAGACAACTCGCGTGAAGTCGCCGTTCTTCATCTCTTCGGCCAGGAGCTTGCGTCCGGTCGGGTTGATGCGTTCGCCAATCATGACGAAGGGACGATCGAAGCCGATGACGACTTCCTTGCTGGCGGAGGAGATCACGGTGTCGGTCATGGGATGTCCTTTCGTGCGATCTGGATCAGGGCTGGTTCGGTGTGTCGATGGTGAGGTCGTCGCCGAGTTCGGCGGCGGCGATTGTGGCGGCGTCGAGTGGCTGATGATCGACATCGGGATGCCAACCACCGGTGGCGACGAACTGGTTGAGGCGTTCGAGCGTGAACTCATCTTCGATCTCGGCAACGACCGCCGCAACTGCTGCCTCGACGTCATCACCGTCGAGAGGCCGAGCTTCCTGGCCCATTTGTAGGATGTAGCTGTTGGCCTCCTTGACATCGCCGACCATCGCGGCGCGGTCGATGGCCTTCTGAAACCGCGGTGGCAGCTCAACCTGAACCTTCTGAGCGCCCGCGGTGCCGTTCACTTGCGCGGGTATGTCGCGCCATTTGATGATCTTGATTCCTGGGCCACCGCCGCGGCGTCGTCGACCGCTCACGCTGCTGTCCGAATCTTGACCAACGTCGACTCGAGAAGACCTCGTCCGACGTTTGATTGGGCGTACGCCAGGTTGAGTTTCGTCGCGCATTGCTTTGCAGCCTCTTCGAGCTCGGGGGTGGGGGATTGGGCGATGTAGAGCACTCGGGTGTAGTTGCCGAAGTACATCGGGATCAGTTCGGGGTGGTCGTCGAGCCCGAGTGCCCCGAACACGAGCGCGTCCTGGTGGCGGGCGAGAAAGTCGGTGAGGTAGAACGTGCCGATCTCGGACTCGTGTTCGGCGAGAAATTCGTCGACGCCGGTGAAGAAGGCATAGCAGTGGTCGCCCGGCAGTCGTTCGGCGTGGGGATAGTGCTGCAAGAGGCGATCGAGGTGGCCGCCGGTGCCGCAGTCGCCGTAGCCGATGAGAATGTGGTCGTAGTCGTCGGCGCGTTCCGCGAGGATCGGTTCGATCGCAGGGACGATCTTTTCGGGTCGCACGTGGTAGTTGGCGGGCAGGTATTCGAAATCGACGTGGTCCCAACCCGAGGTGTTGACGACCGCGCGAATATCACTCGCCAGTGCCGCACACGACAGGACGAGTGTGCGTCGGGGAGCGTTAGGCAGCAGCACGACGCTCTTGGACGAGCCGGCTGGCGGTCTCGGAGGCCACGGCGGCGTCACGACAGTAGGCGTCCGCGCCGATCGCTTCGCCGAACTCTTCGTTCAGGGGTGCACCGCCACAGAGAATGATGAAGTCGTCGCGCATGCCGCGTTCGATCATCGTGTCGATGACGACCTTCATGTACGGCATGGTTGTGGTGAGCAGGGCGGACATGCCCAGGATGTCCGGTTTGTGCTCGTCGAGCGCGGCGAGATACTCGTCCACATCGGTGTTGATACCGAGGTCGATGACCTCGAATCCGGCACCTTCGAGCATCATGGCGACCAGGTTCTTGCCGATGTCGTGGATGTCGCCCTTCACGGTGCCGATGACAACTTTGCCGATCGGTTCGGCTCCGGTCTCGGCGAGAAGTGGACGCAGGATCGCCATACCGGCCTTCATGGCGTTGGCGGCGAGAAGGACCTCGGGTACGAAGAGAATGCCGTCGCGGAAGTCGATCCCGACAATACGCATACCTTCGACGAGAGCATCGTTGAGGACCTTGTCGGGGGACCATCCGCGGTCCAGGAGAATGCGGGTTCCCTCGTCGATCTCTTCAGCCAAGCCGTCGTAGAGATCGTCGTGCATCTGCGCAGTCAGCTCGTCATCGGGAAGGTCGCCGAGGATGATCTCTTCTTCGTCGCTCATTGCTGCTCCTGGGGAGTGCTACGCGTAGGGATGAGCAGACGCCCACCCCCGGGGCCGCGGTCTGTTCCGCATTGTGAAACTGAACCGTATCATGAAACATTTTCCGGGCACAATATTCAGTCATTCGAACCAGCAATTTCCCCTACAAAACGGTGCGAAAAGACCGAAAGTAGTGAAGAGCGAACGGTTTTGAACGTTCGCAATGACTACTCATGCCAGACTCACGCTCCTTCTCCAATCCCAACGCGGTTCGCTTTCAGGCGGCCCTTGTGGTTGTCGCGATCGTCATTACGCTGTCGTGGATATACGGCGGGGCGACGGCTGCCGTGGGTGCCGGAGTCGGGTCTCTGGTCCTCATGGCCTTGCTCACGAACTGGCTGATCAGCCAGGTGGAGCGACTCACGGGCGAACGGTTCACGCTTGAACGTGACGGCACGACGTTCCAGGTCGCATCGGGGTATGCCGGTACCGACGTCAAGGAACTCAACGAGGAATACGGCCGCATGGGTGTGCGCATGCGCCGCAACCTGAAGCTTCGCGACGACGAGTCGCAGATCCTCGAGCTAATCAGCGCGGACTCCGATCGATTCGTAATTCTTGAGGCGATCACCCTCATGTTGTCGAACCAGTTCCCCGGAAACCGGTTTCGTTTCGCCACGAACGACATGGGCCGTCTCGATTCCGCGGAGCGGTATTGGCATGTCACGGAAAGCACGGAGTACGACTTCGGATGGATCCTTGAGGCGACGCTCGATGGCGTGAAGGATCCCGATCCGGACGTCATCAACCTCGCCTGCGATCTCGCTCGCCTCACGCTGTTGAAAGCACGCGATCAACGAAGCCTCAAGTATCAGGCGGACCACGATGTTCTGACCGGACTGCTGAGCCGTCGAGCGATTCTGGCGTCGCTCGATGCAGCCATTGCGTCCGGCGAGCCTCTCGGCCTGATCTATGGCGATGTCGACCACTTCAAGCAGATCAACGACACCCTCGGCCACCTCGCTGGCGATGAGATGTTGGTCGAGGTGTCTCGCCGTATCCGCGAAGAAGGCGCGCAGAGCGGTCTGAACGTTGATCCTGGACGACTCGGTGGTGACGAATATCTCTGTGTGATCCCGGGGTGCAGTGAGCCCCAGATGCGCACCTACGTCGAGGCCGTCGGCTTTGCCATGAACGCGCCCTTCGAGCTGAGTGCCGCCACAACGTCGGCCTCGATGAGCTGGGGTGCGGCATTTCACCCCGGCGGTGCTGATTGCAACAGCAGCGAGTTGCTGAAGGAAGCCGACGTTGCGCTCTATCAGGTCAAGCGAGACGGTCGTAACTCGTTCCGGATCTTCGATGATGAGCTCAGGGAATGGACCGAAGAACAGAAACGACTCGAGTCCGATCTGGCCATGTCGATCAACAAACGTTCGGGTGTACACGCCGACTTTCAGCCGCAGTTCGATGCGAACCGCCAGCTGGTCGGCTTCGAGGCGTTGGGTCGCTGGTACCGACAAGGTGTCGGGCCAGTGCCACCGGATGACTTCCTGCCAATCGCCGTGGAGCGCGGCCTGATGGCGGATTTTGACCGCGAAATGTACCGCCACGTCTCGCACGTGCTCGGTGTGCTGCGCAAGGCCGGTCAGCCGGGCTACGCGGGGGGCGCTCAAGTTCATGGCCTTCGAGCAGGTCTTCCTC
>SHLQ01000081.1 GCA_004282895.1 Acidimicrobiales bacterium | reverse complement strand
ATCTCGATCAACTCGGGAAACGGCACTTCCCACTCGACCTCGGGTAGCTGCACCCCGATCTTCATTCGTTCGTGAAAATTCCCAAGCATCACCTCACCGTAGACGCGTCTGGTAAGCATCAACGATGGAACGACAGGACAAAGCAGAAGGAAGCGGCTGGACGGTCGACGTCGACGAGATGATCAGCTGGTTGCGCGAGTCGTCGGTCGAGGAGCTGGCCGACCGGGGACTAAGCGTGGAGGGCACGTTCGACGAGGTCGATGACCCGGTGTTGCTGGGCCCTGACGGCGAACCCGTCCGGTCGTGGCGCGAAGACCATGCATACGAGGAGCGCATGAGCAAAGAGGAGTACGAATCCACGAAGCGACTGCTGCAGATTGAACTTCTGAAGGCGCAGACATGGTTGGCGGAGACCGGTCGTCGCCTCGTGATCGGGTTTGACGGTCGCGACGCCGCCGGCAAGGGCGGCACCATCAAACGATTCATCGAACACCTCAACCCTCGCGGGTTCCGAGTAGTGGCCCTGCCTGCGCCGTCCGCTACCGAAAAGGGGCAGTGGTTCTTTCAGCGGTACGTCAACCACCTCCCCACATCGGGGGAGATTGTCCTGTTCGACCGGTCGTGGCACAACAGGGCGGTGGTCGAGCCGGTCATGGGTTTCTGCAGCCCCGAGGAGTACGAGGAGTTCATGCGAGCGGCGCCACTCTTCGAAGAGATGCTCCACAACTCCGGGATCGTGTTGATCAAGTTCTGGTTCTCGGTGTCGCGACTCGAGCAGCTCACGCGTTTCACCATTCGGCGAATCGATCCCGTTCGGCAATGGAAGCTGAGCCCGAACGACCTTGCGTCGCTCGACATGTGGGATGACTACACCCACTACAAGGAAGAGATGTTCCGTCGCACCCACCACCCGCACGGTCCATGGACGGTGGTCAGCTCCAACGACAAGAAGCGCGGACGGATCGAAGCCATGCGCGTGGTGCTGAACCAACTCGACTATCCGGGTCGCGACGAGTCGATCGTGAAGCCACCCGATCCGCTTATCGTGGGCCCACCGGACGTGATTTGAGCTGAGCGACGACCGGTAACGTTGCGTGGTGGAGATTGGGCGATCTGACCTCGGAAGGATCACCTTCAGCAAGGGTGTGGTCAACACCGCGTTTCGTTGGCTGCCCTTCTTTCTCCCTACGTTGGCGATCGCGTTCGATGCCTCAACGGCGACGTTGGCGCTACTACTCGGAATCGCGGAGGCGTGTGGCCTGACTACCGCGTTCGTTGGCAGGTGGCTCGACGCTGGTCATGAACGTCGGGTGATCATCATCTCCATGATGGGGATTGTGGTGTCCTCGTCTCTCGCTCTGGTCGGGTCGATCTGGTTCTTCGCTGCCGGAGTTGTTGTGCTGGGTGCAGCGTCAGGCCAGGTCACCACTGCGGGACATGCGTGGATCTCTGCCCGCGTGCACTTCGATCGCCGGGCCCGCTTCATTGGGCTGTTCGAGGTCTCGTGGGCGTCCGCGTTGCTGGTCGGTGTCCCCCTCATTGCCATCCTGATCTCGGTATTCGGCTGGAGGGGGCCGTTCGTCGCCGTGGCTCTAGCGGCCTTCGTCGCGGCAATGCTTGTGGGCAGGATCGATGACGGTGAACGTTCCGCCGACCGTCGTCCTGCGCCAGAGCCCAAGGTCAAGATCACACCGGACGCATGGCTCATGATCGGGGCGTCGTCGATGACCGCACTCATGGGACTGACGATGATCGCGATCGTCGGCACCTGGCTGGATGAGGTCCTCGGTGTGTCCACCGGTGGGATCGGGCTGGTGGCGATCGCGTTCGGTGTGGCAGAACTCATCGCCTCCACCAGCTCCTCGGCATTCGCTGACCGCCTCGGCAAACGCCGAACGATGCTGTTCTCCGTGTCGTCCACCCTTCTCGGACTGGCGATCATCGCGAGTGCGGGCACTTCACTGCTGGTCGGAGCCGCGGGCTTGTTCGTCTTCTTCGTGGGATTCGAGTACTCGATCGTGACGTCCTTCTCGCTCGTGAGCGAAGCGATGCCCACCGCCCGAGGTCAGGCACTCGCCGCGGGGCACGCGTTGAGCACCGTTTCCCGTGGCGCGGGTGTGGCCGCAGCGGGTGTGCTGTACGAGACGTTCGGCGTCGACGGACCCATCGGCCTGTCCGTGATCGGAGCGGTGATTACGCTGTCGCTGCTCATGGCCGTCGGCCGTCGCCGCCCCGACCTTGCCTGACTAGAGCGGGTCGTCGAACCGCTGGATCTCGACCAGGTAACCATCCGGATCGTGCACGAAGCAGTGATACAGCGCGAACCGCTCATTCGCGCTGGGCCCTTCCACGGTGTGGCCAGCTGCCGTCAGCCGCTCAGCCCACTCATCGACATCGTCGCTTACCAGCGTGATGATCACTCCGCCGGGGTCTGGCTCTCGATGGTTGCAGAGACCGAGGTAGGCATCGTCGGTCACCTTGTAGATCAGACACGCTCCCTGGTCTCGAGCCAGCTCTAGCCCGAGCGTGTCCCCATAGAAGGCCGCCGACCTGGCCAGATCCTCAACGAAGAGGAACGTGACCTGGGAATCAAAACCCGGTTCCTCAGCCATCCGATCGTTCCCCGAGCAGCTGTTTCGCAACATTGCCGACTCGATTGTTCAGGTTTGCCTGCCCGGCAACCAGGATCAGCTCGGCCAGCTCGGCCTCGGTGAAGTGGTCGCGCAGTGCCGTGATCAATCCGGCATCAAGAGTCGACGTGTCGCCCGACATCGCGTCTGCGAGATGCAGCAGCGCGCGTTTGCGATCGTCAAACACCTCGTTCCAGGTGTCGGGTCGTTCGAGTGCCTCGATCTCGGCCTCGGTCACTCCTCGTCGTCTCGCCGAGACGACATGTCCGGTCAGTCAAGTGGGACAGTCATTGATGATGGACGTTCGGAGGAACATCAGCTCCTTCATCGCGGCATCCACCTTCTGATCATCCGACCACAACGCCTCACCGAACTGCTTGTAGGGATTGGCGGTTCCTTCCACCTTCGCAACGGTGTACGCGAGTGGAGCGCCGGACAGTTTCGGTCGAATGTTCATGGTCACCAAGTATGACCGAGACTGACGTCATGGCAGAACCGTTGAAGAACATGTTCGGGCCGGAGATGGTGCATCGAACCGCCACGTCGATTGCCGCGGTGTACGACGAGTTCGATGTCACCGGATTCACCGCCACAGCGCTCGACGGCTTCGCCGACCTCGAGTTGACTCCTCGCTGTCACCAGATCGCCGACGCAATGGCCGCCTACCTGCCGACCGATCGCCGGTGCGCGATCGAGATCATCATCGAATCGCTGGGCCCCGAGCTCGAGAACTGCGACCCGGCCGACGCCTCACCGACCGGCCACCCGGAGATCGATGAAAACCCCATGGCCGGGTTCTTCTACATGCCCCACGGCTACTTCCTCGCAGCCCACGGTGGCGACCACTTCGCCGAGGTCATGCGAGCAAATTATGAAATCACGAAGCGAGCGACCTCGGAGTTCAGCATCCGCACACCCTTGCGGGACCATACCGATGCGACCCTTGCTGAACTGCTTACGTGGGCTACGGACGAGAACGTACATGTTCGCCGATGTGTCTCCGAGGGAACCCGTCCCCGCCTGCCATGGTCATTTCGTCTGCGGGCGTTTCAGCATGACCCGACGCCTGTACTGGCGCTGCTTGAAATCCTCAAGGATGACCCGATCGAGTACGTCCGCCGATCCGTGGCGAACAATCTGAACGACATCGCCAAGGATCATCCCGCCGTGGTGATCGAAACGACCAGGCGCTGGTGGGCGGACGCAGACACCAATCGTCGTCGGCTCGTCCGACACGCACTACGCACCCTCATCAAAGCCGGCGATGCCGATGCACTCGACGTGCTCGGGTACGGGCCGGACTCCACCGCCCGGGTCGCGGCCGTCTCCATCCAGCCGACCAGCGCCAAGATCGGAGACAACATTCGGATCGAGCTCACGATCGAAAACCCAAGTTCCAACTCGTGTGGCGCACTCGTTGACCTGCGTGTGCATTTCGTGAAAGCCAACGGAACCACAAGCGCCAAAGTGTTCAAGGGCGCCGAGCTCGAGCTCGATTCGGGCGCGTCGACCGCGGTTCGCAAGACCATCTCCGTGGCCCAACATTCAACTCGAAAGCACTACGCCGGCGAACACGTCGTCGAGGCCATGATCAATGGCCGCATCGAGCGCATCGGGTCGTTCACACTCACCGCCTAGGACGAAGCCGAGGTGACATGCTGTCGACATGCCATCCTCCACACCCAACATCCTGCTGATCCAAGTTGACCAACTGACCGCATCCTTTCTGCCGGCGTATGGGAACACCATCGCCAAGACGCCCAACATCGACGATCTCGCCGAGCAGTCGGCCGTGTTCGACTCCGCCTACACAAACTTTGCGCTGTGTGCCCCCTCCCGTTTCTCCATGTTGTCCGGACAGCTCGCGTCCGAGGTGGGCGCGTACGACAACGGGGCGGAGTTCACGAGCGCGATTCCGACGTTCGCCCATTACCTGAAAGCGGCTGGCTATCACACCTCGCTCGTTGGCAAGATGCACTTCATAGGACCTGACCAACTGCACGGCTACCAGGAACGACTTACCACGGACATCTATCCGTCGACGTTCGTGTGGACCGGTGACTGGAACGAGCCGAAGGAACAACACAGCAACGATGCTCGATCGTTCACCAACGCCGGACCGGTCACGCGGAATGTCCAAATGGACTACGACGAAGAAGTCCTGCACCGGGCTCGACGGAAACTCTTCGACCTCGCTCGATCCGTGGGGGTCGACGATGACCAGCCGTGGCATGTGACGGTGTCGTTCACCCATCCCCATGACCCGTACCAGTGCCGACCGGAGGACTGGAACCGCTATGACACCGACGACATCGACCTGCCGAGGGTCAGCGAACCCGCTGACCCGGATCCGTACAGCGCCCGATTGGCGCGCCAATACGGCCTGGACCAGACGCAACCCACTGCAGACCAGGTGCGAGACGCTCGCCATGGCTACTACGGCTCCGTCAGCTACGTGGACAACCTCGTCGGGAAGCTCATGCACACACTGCGGGAGACACAACTCGACGGCAACACGGTGGTGGTATTCACCACCGATCACGGCGACATGTTGGGCGAACGTGGGCTCTGGTACAAGCGCAACTTCTTCGAAGCCGCTTCACGTATTCCGTTGATGGTCTCGTGGCCCGGATCCATCACCCCCGCTCGTATCAACAGCAACGCCTCGCTCGTCGACCTGTTGCCCACCTTCCTTGATCTTGCGACGACCGGCGGATCCCCTGTCGAGCCGGTTGAGGAGCTTGCGGGCCACTCATTGCTCCCCTTGCTTGACTCCGGTGATGGAGACGGAGCCGACGTCGTGTTCGGCGAGAATCTGTCCGAAGGCGCCACTGCACCGATCCTCATGGTGAAGCGCGGTTCGATGAAATACGTGTGGAGCGGATGTGACCCCGCTCAGCTCTTCGATCTCTCGGCCGACCCGGATGAGCTCACCAACGTCGCCGGGGATTCGGAAGTCGCAACCACAGAGGCGGAGTTGCATGCGATGGTGCACGCTCGGTGGAACGTCGAAGATCTCGCCCGTCAGATCGCCGCCAGTCAGAAACGTCGGGCCTTCATGCGACAGCTGTACTCGGACGGCGGTATTCCGGACTGGCGATTCACGCCGGCCGATCAGGCAACGACCCACGTGCTCGCCGACGATGTGCCCTACAACGAGTGGGCCTACAGCAACATGTTGCGGTAGCAGGACTTCCGGCCCTACAACGCGGCTTCGTAGGCGTCGACCCTTACATTCGTGCCCGAAAATGCCGTGTCTCACGATCTTCGTCGGTGGCCAGTCGTCCTGGGTGCCGTCCTCATCCAGCTGTGCCTGGGTGCCATCTATGCGTGGTCCGTTTTCACCCCCGCGTTGAAAGATGATGGGTGGAGCAACGTGCAGACGCAGTTCGTCTTCTCGACCGGCCTCGCCGCGTTTGCCATCGTCATGGTGCTCGCGGGGAAGAACCTGAAGACCTACGGACCACGTGCGATGGCGACCGTCGGCGGCGTCACCCTGGGCGCGGGCTACATCATCGCGTCAATCGGCGGCGGCACGAGTTTTTGGCCGGTTCTGCTCGGTATCGGCCTTGTCGGGGGCGCAGGCATCGGGCTGGCGTACGTCGTACCGATCGCCGTTGGTATGCGATGGTTTCCTGATCGCAAGGGAATGATCACCGGCCTCGCGGTCGCAGGGTTTGGCTTTGGCGCACTTGGCTGGATCAAGATCGCCGGTTCCTGGGGAAACCTGATCGACGAAGCTGGTCTCGGGACGACCTTCCTGATGTACGGGATTGCGTTCGCTACCATCGTTCTGCTCGGTGCCACGACCATGCGTATGCCGCCGGACGGGTGGCTGCCACCGGGTTTCGTTCCACCGGTTGCAGCAGGCCAGGGAGGCGACGAGTTCACCCCGCGCGAAATGATTCGAACCCCGCAGTTTCATCTGCTCTCCTTGACGTTCGCGATGAGCGCCGGCGCGGGCCTCATGGCGATTGGGCTGATGAAGAGTTATCCGATCGAGGCATTGACGGATTCGGGCGTCAGCGAGACTCAGGCCAGCGCCATCGCTGGTACCGCAATGGCGGTCTTTTTCAGCCTCGCCAACGGCGCCGGACGAATCGCCTGGGGGGTGCTCAGCGACAAGCTCGGCCGCAAACGGTCGGTCGTCACCATGGCTTCCACCCAAGGCCTCTTTCTGCTCGCATTCATCCCGATGGCCGGAACGGAGTGGTCGCTGTATCTCGCCGCGACACTCATCGGGTTCAACTTCGGCGGCAACTTCGCGTTGTTCCCTGCACTCACGGCGGACGAGTTCGGCAACGGTGCCGTCGGTACGAACTATCCGTGGGTCTTCCTCTCCTACGGGGCTGGCGGCATCGTCTTTCCGATCCTCGGAGGGTGGCTCGGCGATCTCGACAATTTCGCGCTCGCCTTCTCGATTTGTGGCGTCGGCTGCATCATTGGGGCGCTCGCATCAGCGATCGTCTACCCGCCGCACCATGATGAGGCCATGGACCACTTCAGCGTGCATGGTTTCCTGCACAACGCCCACTTCTTCGATCACGACGACGTCACACCCGGAGCCAAGACGATATGACCGCAGCCATTCACGTCGAAAACCTCTCCAAGGCCTTCGGTTCGACCCAAGCGTTGGATGAGCTCGACCTCGTCGTCGAAACTGGTCAGGTCATGGGATTCCTGGGGCCGAACGGCTCGGGCAAGTCCACGACGATTCGGGTGCTCATGGGACTCTTGCGACATGACTCAGGCGAGGTCCAGGTTTTGGGCAAGGACCCTTGGCATGACGCAGTGGACCTCCATCGCCGCATTGCATACGTCCCGGGCGACGTAAATCTGTGGCCCGGGCTGACCGGCGGCGAGACGATCGACCTGTTCGGGCGGCTCGGAGCCGGACTCGATCCAAAACGGCGAGCGGAGATGATCGAACGATTCGATCTCGACCCGACCAAGAAGGGGCGCACGTATTCGAAGGGAAACCGTCAGAAGGTCGCCTTGGTGGCGGCGTTGGCCGGACAGGCTGACCTGTTTGTCTTCGACGAGCCAACTGCCGGACTCGACCCGCTCATGGAGACCGTGTTTCAGAGCATCATCGGCGAGATGCTGACCGCAGGCAAGACCGTGCTGTTGTCGAGTCACATACTGGCCGAGGTCGAATCCCTATGTGATCGCGTGACCATCATTCGCGAAGGCCGCACTGTGGAGGCTGGCACGTTGGCGGAGCTGCGGTACCTGACCCGAACATCGGTCGAGGCCACGACGACCAATCCGATCGCCGCCATTGCCGAGCTGGAGGGCGTCTCCGGATTCGTCCCCCGCAATGATCACCATGCCTCGTTCAGCGTCGAGAATTCCGATCTCGCGACGGTCATGACGCAGATCGCCGCACTCGGCATCGAAGCGATCGAGAGCCAGCCGCCCACGCTCGAAGAGCTCTTCATGAGGCACTACGCGGTCGAAGGCCAATAGGTATGAAGGGCTTCGCCGGCACGTCCAAACTGCTTCGTCTGATCCTCCGGCTCGACCGGATCAAACTCGCTCTATGGCTCCTCGGCCTCCTGACACTGGTCGCCATCACCCCGTGGTCTCTGCGCTCCATCGTCGATGCCGAGGCGGAAACAAAGGGTGTTGCCGCTGAAGTGGTACTCGCAGAACAGGCGGCGTTGCTCGGGACGAACGGCGCGTCGATCGCGTTGCAAGGGCCACCCGACGCGCTCGACACCTTCGGTGGTCGATACGCATTTGAGATCGGTGCCATGACCCTGGCCATCATCGCCCTCATGAACATCCTCCTGATCGCCCGCCATACGCGGGCGGAGGAGGAGTCGGGTCGGGCAGAGCTCGTACGCGCCGCCTCGGTCGGACCGTGGAGCGCGTTGGCCGCGGTCAGCATCGCAGCGGTTGGCATCAATCTGGTGCTCGGCGTTGGCACTGCCGTCGTGTTTATCGCCGACGGACAGGAAACGGCTCGATCACTCGCGTACGGATTGAGCCTCGCCGTGTGTGGACTGCTATTCGCCGCGTTCGCCCTGATCTGGGTCCAGGTCTTCGAATACGGACGCGCCGCCACCGGAATGTCGCTCGCTGGCCTCCTGCTGGCCTTCGCCTTGCGGGCGGTTGGGGACGTCCGGGACAACTTCTTCTCGTTGCTCTCCCCCCTTGGATGGGTGCAGGCCGTGAACCCCTTCGGTGAGGTGAAGCTTTGGCCATTCATGGTGTCAATGCTGGCGATCGCTCTCGCTGTGGGCGCGGCGACCGCACTCGTCGTGCGTCGCGATGTCGGCGGCGGGCTCATCAATCAGCGACCGGGACCTCCGGTCGCGAACGCATCGCTGGGGACACCACTTGGTTTTGCGTGGCGGTTGCAGCGGTCGACGTTGTTCTGGTGGACGGTCGGGGCAGCGTCCATGGGAGCCATGTACGGCTCCGTCATCAGCGCGATCGAAGAATTCATCGAAGACAACGAAGCCATGCGCGACATTTTGGAAGCGATGGGAATGACAGGCGACGCGTTGCGGGAGGGGTTCATCAGCGTGATCTTGTCGATGATCGCGCTTATTTCGATGGCCGGAGTCATCCAGTCCCTCCTCCGTCCTCGGGGTGAGGAGATGGCGGGCCGGGCCGAACCCGTCCTGGCCCGGGCCATATCCAGACGAGCGTGGCTGTCATCCCACGTTCTTCTGACGGCGCTGGCCGCACCCGTGTTCATGATCGCCGCGGGCGTTGCTCTCTCCGCCTCCGATGCGTTGGTTGTTGGAGAGTTCACCGACTTCGGCGAGACGGTCTGGGCCGCCTTGATGCGGGTACCGGCGTTGTGGGCGGTTGCCGGTATCGGGCTTCTGTTCTATGGCTGGGCCCGCCGGTTGACATTCGGCGTATGGGTAGTATTCGCCGTTGCCGCCATCACCACCTTGTTCGGCGAGCTGCTTCGGCTTCCCGATCAGGCACTGAACCTCTCGCCCATTCGTCACGTCACCCACCTGCCAGGGAGCGATCAAAGCTGGATTTCGATCGCCGTGCTCTGTGTGATCGCGGTTGTTGCAGGCGGCGGCGGCCTCCTTCTTTTCGAGCAGCGCGATATCGACACCTAACATGGCGCGATGACGATCCGGGAAGTCCGCGTGTATCGCGTCCCACTGGAGACGCAGGCCCGCTACACCATGTCGAACTCCACGGTTTCGACTCCGGAGTCAACCATTGTGGAGGTTGTCGACTCGAGCGGGCTGATCGGGTATGGCGAAGCCTGTATGGCCAGTCCCCAATTCCAGCCTGCGCACAACGGCGGCATTCGAGAGTCTCTGTCGGTCCTCGCTCCCGCCGTCGTTGGGCTCGACCCGACCCAACTCGGTGTCGTAAACGCCGCCATGGACACGGCCATGGCCGGACACGCCGAGGGCAAGGCCGCGATCGACATCGCCTGCTGGGACCTTATGGGCAAGAAGTTGGACCTATCGGTAGTCGACCTGCTCGGCGGGTCCCGTACGGCCGAGGTACACACGTACCACGTTGTTGGCATCAACCCTCCCGAGGTCTCAGCGACCGAAGCAATTCGACTGCAAGACGAGGGCCTCACCCACCTTCAGCTGAAAGCTGGTGGACGCCCGATCGATGAGGACATCGCCGCCATTCGCGCTGTCGCGGACGTGTTGCGTCCAGAAACCGAGCTCACCGTTGACACCAATCGGGGCTGGTCAACCGCGGAGGCAATTCAGGTGTCGCAAGCCTGTGCAGACATCACGATGTCGGCGGAGCAACCCTGCGCAACCGAAGCGGAGTTGCTGCAGTTGAAGGAACACATTCGTCATCCGCTCGTCGTTGATGAGAATGCCACGGATCTTCGCTCGATCGCTCGGATGATTTCCTCTGGTTTGGCCAATGGGTTCGGCCTCAAGCTGACCCGGGTCGGAGGCCTCACCAAGATGAGAGCCGTCCGCGACCTGTGTATGGCGACCCGAACGCCGATGAGCAGCGATGACGCGTGGGGCGGTGACATCATCGCCGCCGCGAGTGTGGCCCTTGGCGCGACCCTCGACCCCCACTTCAGCCGCGGCGCCTGGATCGCTCATCCCTACCACCAGACGCACTACGACGAGTCGAACGGGCCCCGTATTGAGAAGGGATTCGTGACGCTGCCCCAGGGTGGCCCGGGCCTTGGCCTCGTGTTGGAGGATGGCCAGTTCGGCGATCCCGTGGCGGTGTACAGCGATGTCTGAGTCGAGCGACGTCCCCTTCGGAACGGTGGATGTCTCGGCAGCGTGGCGAAGCCAGGACCGGGACCTCTTGGAGTTTCGGCGCACCTTGCCCGCGGCCGCGTTCGGCACCCTTATCGAGGCCGCGCGGGTATCCCTGGACGATGGCACGCCGCTCGAATCGCTCACCGCTGAACAGCTGCCACTCGGAGAGCTGGCCGACCCGGTCGCCGAGCTGCGGACGGAACTCGTGAGTGGATCCGGATTCGCCTTGGTCAGCGGCTTTCCCGTCGACACACTGACCGAGGAGGAGACCGAGCGGATGTTCTGGGGCATCGGACTGCGCCTGGGGCGCCCAGTGTCCCAATCCGTCATGGGCGAACGACTCGGACACGTACGTGACGTAACCAAGACCGATCCGAACGCTCGGGCCTACCGCAACAACAGCGAGCTGACACCTCACACCGACCCCGCCGATCTGCTGACGTTCCTTTGCATCAATCCCGCAGCAAGGGGCGGCAGAAGCCGGTTCGTCAGCTCGATGGCCATCCATGAGGAGATCCGACGCAGTCGACCCGACCTTCTCCAACGACTGTATCGCGGGTACCGCTACCACCGCCTGGGCGAACAACAGCCGGAGAACCCCGCGATTACCCAGCATCGCGTTCCGGTGTTCAGCGACCGCGATGGCTTCACGAGCTGTCGGTACGTACGTCTGTATCTGGAGGTCGCCGCCGAAGAGGACCCGGCCATCGAACTCGACGCCACCGATCTCGAAGCGCTCGACCTGTTCGAGCAATTGGCGGCGGATCCGACGTTTCATTTCGAGTTCACGATCAAGTCGGGCGAAGCCGTGTTCGCCAACAACTTCACCGTGCTGCACGCCCGGTCATCCTTCGAGAACGACCCGACTTTGCCGCCCCGCCATCTCCTGCGGCTCTGGTTGGCTACCGATCCGCCGAGACCGCTCGTGCCCAACATCGAACACTTCGAGGGAGAGCCGGGGATTCAGCCCATCGCGGGCCGGACGCCGTCGTACGAAACGGGTCACGACATCCAGTAACGGCGCTATGCGGGTCTGAGTTCCGCCTGTGCGGTCATGGCGAGCCCGCCCGACGCGTTCTTTGCCCAGAGTTCCACGCGGTCGCCGCTACGAGTCCCGGCGATCGTGAACGGTTCGGTGTCGAGCAGCGGTGCCACCCCTCGGAAGGAGAACGATGCGAGGGACCGCCCCGTTTCGTCAACTGCCAGCTGGGCGAGAAGGGTGGCGGTGAGAGGACCATGGACCACCAAGGCCGCGTAACCCTCGACATCTCGGGCGTAGTCACGGTCGTAGTGGATGCGATGGCCGTTGAACATGAGTGCCGAGTAACGAAACAGCATTACCTCGGTGGGTTGGATGACGCGCTGGAATTCGGCCTCGACCGGAGCCAGTTTCGGCTCGGGCGTCAGGGCGTCAGGATCGGGTTGCTCGCGATACACGAGGTCCTGGGCCTCGGTGATCCGAACATCGCCACCCACCGCGAGCTCGTGATGGACGGCGACGAAACACAGCGGCCCCGTTCTGCCCTCCTTCATCTCGATGCTGCCTACGGTTGACGTCTTCGTGACCTCATCGCCGATCTCTAGCGGTCCGTCGAAGCTGATCTGGCTGCCGGCCCACATCCGTCTCGGCAGTGCCACCGGTGGCAGGAAGTCGCCGCGCTTCGGGTGTCCGTCTGGTCCAATCTCGCTCGTCGGCACCGAGTGCAGGTGCGAGATGAAGTGCCAAAGCGGTGGCAGCGCATTGCCGTCCACCAGCGTCCCTGGGCGATCCAGAGTCTGCTGCAATCGGTTACACCACGACGCCGAGATGATCTCGGTGGACGATCGGGATCGACCCTTCCACTGCAGCAGCGTGTCGAGATCGTTGGTGGCGTTCACGTCACCCATCATGCATCGTTCAGTCGGCGGCGCGGCGACGAGCCTTCATCTGCTCATGTGCTTCGATACTTCCGTCGTGGAAGGAACCGAACCATTTGTCCAAGGGAAGCAACAACATGCCGTAGTTCACCTCGAAGTAGCGGTGATGCAGATTGTGGAAGTAGTCGCCGCCATGAAGGCTCGCCCCTTCGCCCACCTTGAACCGATCAAAGCCGGAGTGTGAAGGCGACGGGGAGATCATCAGGTACACGAGACAGAACGTGGCGATGAACGGTGACCCTGGCACCAGCAGGAACACGAAGGGAAGCGAGAAATAGAGCACGTGCTCGAGCGGGTGCATCGCGATCCCGGACCACGGTCCCGTGTTCACGTTTCGGTGATGCAGCGCGTGGGCCCAGCGGTACAGCGGATCCACATGAAGGAGTCGATGGTTGAGGTAGAAGTGCACCGCCTCGATCCAGAACACGGCAAAGGTCATTGCACCGATCGCCCACAGGGAGCTCAGCTGAGGAATCGACTCGTTGGCATACAGGCGAAACATGATCGCCTCGTACAACGCGGCGATACCACCACCACTCACGAGGGTGTAGAACACATTGTCCCGCGTCTGGTTGTCGAACAGGAAGGACGTGCGATTTCGGGCAAGCCAGCGGCTCTCATACTTGAACTCTGTGCCCTGGGACCTGCGAATGTGCAGCCACCAGTGCTGACCACCGATGATCAGCACCATCATCACGGTGTTACGTAGCCACAGCAGGCCGACGTCATCGAAACCAAGGGATGCGAAACGCTCGAGGGATGGCGTGAACACGTGGTGCACCAGCACGGCGAGCGCGATCCAGGCCGCGGACTGCGGCCACATGTACTTCGTGAGCAACCAGCGAACCATCGACAATGGCCGGGGCGGCGATTGGAACAGCGGAGGCACATCCATCGGCTCGGGGTCGTACCCCTTGGTCCGCTGCATGCGGCTGCCCGTGGCGGTCATCGCAACATCCTGTCCGAACGATTCTCAGGCGCGCAAATAGCAGCCGATGTCTCGCAGCTAGTTGGGGATGATGGTTCCGTCTGGTCTTTGGGTGTGCCAGGTTCCGGTGGGGTCGCGGTAGACGTGAAACCCTTTTTGTTTCCATCGGTTGTGTTTGCCACATAGTGGCGCCCCATTTCTGGGGTTGGTTCTGCCGTGTTTCGAATGTTCGACTAGATGGTCGGCTTCACATTTCGATGAGGGGACATCGCAACCGGCAAAGACGCAGTGGGTGTGGGCGAGTTTGATGGCATGTCTGGCGTTGCCGGTGAAGAACCGGGCCTCTCCCAGATCGATGATCACACTGTTCGCGTCGACAAGGACCCGTCTGATTCTGCTTTGGATGGCGGAGAGGATGGCTTCGGTCGGGTTGAGCTGTTTGCCGTCAAGTGTCTCACAGCGGAACTCATCGACATCGAGTGGCTGCGGCTCATGGTCGGGATCCAACAGCCGGTTGGCCATTTCCTCGAAGGCGTGACCGTTCCAGATGATGTTGTGGGTGAAACCGGGTGGCACCGCACCATGCGGTGACGAGGCGGCGTCCTGGCTCATCTGCCAGAACGCATCGGCCCGGCGTTGCGCGGCCGTCCGGGGGAGGTGATCGACGGTGGCGTTGTCGCCGTGTTCGGCACGGGCTTTGGCCCAGTCATCGAGAAGTTCGGCGTCGACGTAGTGGTCGAAGATGTCGGAGATCTGGGCGCCTTGGGCGTTCCCGAACCCGCCGGACACATTCCAGGAACCATCAAAGTCATCCTGAAGCGCGAAGTCCCGGTTTTCGTGTTGACGTTGCGCTTTGGGTGTCGGGCCGTCTTCATCAGCGAGCTCGGCCCATTTACGG
>SHLQ01000080.1 GCA_004282895.1 Acidimicrobiales bacterium | reverse complement strand
GACTGCGCGTACATCCTGCGCACGTTCGTGGCGTTGGGACGGGGATCGGGCTCCTAGAGCCCTTGATGCCGCGAACCATCGTCGTGATGCGATAATGAACGCCATGCCGATGCGTCAGGACTGCAAGTACTTTGAGAGTCGCACCTATCCGAGCGGTGACACCGTCCGGAAGTGTGACCTCGATCTCGCGCCCGAAGCGCCGTGGCGTTGCCCAGACGACTGCCCCAAGTTTGAACGCCGTCTCGCCGACGTGAACTGGTCGCACGGTTCGCTGGTTACCCCACCAACGCCGACGGAACCGGAGAGCCTGGGCGACGATGACTCGATCGCCGCGTTGCTGGATGCCGCAGAGGATGTCGTGAACGCCGCCGGGCCGGGAATCCGGGCCGAAGTCGAGGCAGAGCGAGACGAGAAGAGTCGGGGCCGCGGTCTGCGCCGGTTCCTGCGACGCAGAGGCAAGGAATAGGTCGAAACCTCTTGCCGTTCGGGACATTCGATGTGATGGACCAACGGTAGAGTTACCGGTTCATGTCCACTGTGGAAACCCCTGACTGGCAGGCCGACATTCGTGTCGCCGCTGCCTCACAACTCGCCGAGCTTGATCCGCCGAGCGACGAGCTCGAGGTCTGGCGCTACAGCCGCATCAACGATGTCGAGCTCGACCGATTCTCGCGCCCGCCATCGGCAGTGAGCGATGCGGATCCTCAGGGGCTGGCCGACGCCGCGGCCACAGTCGTTATTCGCGATGGCTTCATCACCGATGTCACGCCCTCCGCGATAGACGGACTGACGGTCAGCTCGGCCGCGGATCACCCCGACGGCCAGAGCCTGTACGCGCAACTTCGTGGGTCGGCCGACGATGCCGTAGCCGCACAACATGATGCCGGACTCGAAGCCGTGATCATCGTCGACGTTGCCCGTGGCACCCACATCGCCCATCCCGTCGTGATCGACAACTACAGCGACGTTGAGGATGGTCTGGTTGCACCGCACACGATCATTCGCTGCGCCAACGGCGGCTCGGTCAACGTGGTCGAACGTCGCCGTTCCGGAGACACGACGCAACTCGTTCTGCCTACGGTCGAGATCCACGCCGCAGCCGATGCACGGATCGGCTATCTGATCGTGCAGGAGCTCGGACGAAACACCACATCGCTCGAGCACCTCATCGGCGAAGTTGGACAACAGGCGCACGTGACGATTGCCGTTGCGGCCTTCGGTGGTAGCTACGCCCGGACCCGGGCCGACCTTCGCCTCGTCGGACGGGGTTCGAGCGGCGATCTGCTGTCAGCCTTCTTCGGCGACAGCGACCAAATGCTCGACTTCCGAACGTTCCAGGACCACCTGGCTCCCGACACCACCAGCAATCTGCTCTTCAAGGGTGCAGTCACCGGTGCAGCGCAATCGGTGTACAGCGGACTCATCCGGGTCGATGAGACGGCACCTGGCACAAACGCTTTCCAGACCAACCGCAATCTCAAGCTGTCCGAGGATGCATGGGCCTATTCGGTACCCAACCTCGAGATCGAACAGAACCAGGTGTCGTGCAGCCACGCGTCAACCGTGGGCGAGATCGACGAGGCACAACAGTTCTATTTGGAGAGCCGCGGCGTACCCACCGATGTCGCCGAGCAGCTGCTGGTCTCCGGCTTCTTCGCAGAGGTCATTGGCCAGTTACCCATTCCAGAACTTCACGCCGAGCTGCAGCAGCGTATTGACGCTGCGTTGGCTGCGGACCGAGAACTGCAGGGGAAGACATCATGACGACACATCGGCTGTTCGCGACGGACGAACTTGCGGACGGGGAGGCGAAGACGATCGAGCTCGGCGGCCACGAATACGCCTGCGCTCGTGTCGGCGATGAGTATTTCGTCGTTGACGACACGTGCACCCACGCCAAGGTTTCGCTCGGTGAGGGAATCGTTGACTCCGACGACTGCACGCTGGAGTGTCCGAAACACGGGGCGTCGTTCTCGTTGCGCTCGGGGGAGGCGCTGACGTTGCCCGCTCTCCACGCCGTACAGACCTACCCAGTCGAAGTGACCGAGAGGGAAGTCTTCGTCACGATCGAGGGAGGCGAATCATGAGCGAGCTCGTTGTCACCGACCTTCACGCCGGCGTCGCCGGTCGCAAAATCCTCAAGGGCGTGTCACTGACTGTCCGCAGTGGCGAGGTGCATGCCGTGATGGGGCCCAACGGTTCCGGCAAATCGACTCTGTCCCACGTCATCACCGGAAAACCTGGCTACGAGGTGACCAGCGGTTCGGTCACACTCGATGGGGTTGATCTGCTTTCGCTGCCTGCATGGGAACGTGCCCGCGCCGGGCTGTTCTTGGCAATGCAATACCCGACCGCAGTGCCTGGTGTATCGCTCGAGGCCATGCTGACCGCGTCGGCCGTCGCCGGTGATCGCGACAGCGACAGCATACGCGCGGAGATCCACGCAGAAGCCAAACGTATCGGCCTGGCGGAGGCGCTGATTTCGCGTCCGCTGAACGTCGACCTGTCGGGCGGCGAGAAGAAGCGAAACGAGACCGTGCAACTTGGTGTCCTGCGACCCCGGATAGCGATCCTCGACGAGATCGACAGCGGTCTCGACGTGGACGCCATGAAGGCGGTCACCAGCCGCATCGAGGAAGCCACCAACGATGAGGAGGCACCGTTGGGTGTGCTCGCCATCACGCACTACAAACGTCTCTTCGAAGAGCTCAAGCCTGATCACGTGCACGTGTTCGCACAGGGGGTCATCCAGACCTCAGGCGGAGCCGAGCTGGCTGAAGAGCTGGAGCGCACGGGCTATGGCGAATGGACCTCGGATGAGGAGCCCGAGGAGAGCGACGTGGCCGAAGCGTTCCACGATCCCTTCGGTGAGGCGACGTTCGCCGACCATCTGAAGCTGCACGAGTCCGGCCCCACCGGCAACATCTTTGAATAGAGGTCGCTGCGGTTACGTCTCCTCGACGGAGACGAGTTGTCGCCCGGCGCACGTGGCCTGAGGTTCGCTCGAAATCACGAGCAATCCGTCCGTGGTGACGATCGGCGCGAGCGAGAGGCCATCTGCGGTCTCAATCGTCTGGGTCTGCTGCGGACCCTCCACGATGTTGAGTTCGCCGCGAGGCTGATCAAACGTCTTGCGAGTGCGGTACAGCAGCGCTCGCGAGGCCGCATCGAAGCCAGCGCCGTCATAGTGCTGCTGGGTGACGACTTCCCACGTGATCGAACCGTCGGCGGTGTCGACGAACCGCACTCGCATCGCTGCCACCGCAGGGTGCGGGTCCTGCACGACGAGGGTGTCATCACCTGAGCCGAGTAGAGCGCTTCGCAGCGGGGCCGTCATTGGATGAGACCAGGTAATGGTCCCGGAGCCGGCATCGACGCCCAACAGGTCGTACGCCTGGCCACCGCGGAAATCCGCGGCCGCGGCGGATGCAACAAATCGATCGTCGTGCGTCCAGACGATGAGGTCGACGTTCTGCAGCCGCCATCGTTCGCTGCCGATTTGTTGATCCAGCGCGACCACACCGCCGGCAGGGGCGACATCAGGAGAGAGGTCAATCAACGCAACCGTGCGGCCGAGGGAGATCTTGCCTGCGCCGATGCGGGAGACCTCTCGATCCCAGCGAAGCGCTTGAGCCTTCAAGTCGATACCGATTACCCGAGTTCCGGCGGCCACAACGAGCAGGCTCTCATTCACCTCGAGCCGGTCGGGCCGATCGATTGCCTGCCGCCACAGAAACTGCCCCGAACGGGTGTCGATCGCATGTACGGCGATCGGGTCGATGGCGTAGGCCGCATCGGTCGTCAGCCGAATCTGGCGCAGCCCGAACTCGGTTCGGGCAACCCACAAGTCGGAGCCGTCGATGAGCGAGATCGCCCTGACCTCGTCTCCGATCGCCATCACCACGGTCTCGTCGACAACAACGAAGTCGTCGGGCTCCGCGTCAAGGAATCGCTGCCACAATGGAGCCTGCCCGCCCAGATCGAACGCGCCGATGCCCGGCTGCAGGCCGCGATCCCAGGCGAAACCGAAGAGCAGCGTGTTCTCGTGCAGTTTCGTCAGCCCGGTGGGTCGGGGAATGGCGAACGACCACTCTTCAGCGCCAGCCTCGCTGAAGAGAGTCAGGGCCGATTGGTCTCCGGCCTGACAACTTGAGGCCGTCGTGGCGGGCACAACAAAGCTGCTGTCGGCTAGTGCGGAGGGCTGGCCAACGTCAACCACGGGCGCGGCCGTGGACGTGGACGCCCGTTCGCGGGTCGGTTGTGCGAGGTCTTCAGGAGGTGAGGACGCGCAGGCGGCGACGAGCAGGGCGAACGTCGCCCCCAACGCGGCCTTGCGGCGGCGTTTGCCCATACGCAGAAGTGTAAACGGCGGGGCCGGGTGGTTGGGGGAGGGCCATACAACCCGGTGGAAGGGGGGTCTGGATACCCTTGGGGCCACCGCGACGAAATGAGATACTGCACAGATGCCAAAGGCGCTCATCACCGGGATCACCGGACAAGACGGCTCATACCTCGCGGAATTCCTTCTGGAGGAGGGGTATGACGTGGTGGGTATGCTTCGGCGTTCCAGCACGGTCAATTTCGAACGTATCGATCACATCCAGCACGACATTGAGCTGGCGCCAGGTGACTTGATCGATGGTGCATCCATGGTGCAGGTGCTTCGCGAACATCAACCCGATGAGGTCTACAACCTCGCCGCCCAATCGTTTGTGCAGACATCGTTTGGTCAGCCGGTGCTCACCGGAGAAACCACCGCACTCGGGGTTACCCGCCTGCTCGACGCGATCCGCATGGTCGCGCCGGAGGCCCGCTTCTATCAGGCGTCGTCCAGCGAGATGTTCGGCAAGGTGCACGAGGTTCCACAGAACGAGGACACGCCGTTTCACCCACGCAGCCCCTACGGCGTGGCCAAGGTCTACGGACACTGGATCACCCTGAACTACCGCGAGAGCTACGACATGCACGCCTCGTCAGGGATTCTGTTCAACCACGAGAGCCCCCGCCGCGGCCTCGAATTTGTAACCCGCAAGATCACCGACGGCGCCGCCCGCATCAAAATGGGTCTGGCCGATGAGCTTCGCCTCGGCAATCTCGACGCCCAGCGGGATTGGGGTTATGCCGGCGACTACGTGCAGGCAATGTGGCACATGCTGCAGCAGGACGTCGCCGACGATTACGTCATCTGTATGGGGGAGACCCACTCGGTCCGCGAGTTCTGCGAGCTCGCATTCGGCCACCTCGGACTCAACCATGAGGACCACGTTGTGGTGGACCCGAAGTTCTACCGCCCCGCGGAAGTGGACCTTCTCATCGGTGACGCCACCAAGGCCGAGAAGGTTCTTGGCTGGAAGCCGGCGACTTCATTCGAGGAGCTCGTGGTCATGATGGTCGACGCCGACATGGACCGTCTCCAGCCCAACTAGACGCTGGTCCAGCGGGGCATACCCTCGTCGTGGATATCGACGAGGGTGGTGCGTATGTCCTTCGTGATCTTCCACTCCGGGTAGTCGGCGCGAAAGCGTCGCAGATCCGACACGTACCACTGGTGGTCACCCTTGCGCGCAGCGTCGTCATAGGTGTGGTTCAGCGATTTGCCGGAGATCTCTTCACAGAGAGCAATTGCTTCCTTCATGGACACGTTCGCCTCGACGCCGCCGCCAATGTTGTAGACCGCCGCCGCCTTGGGGTTGGCGTGGAATGCCTCGAAGGCGTCCACCAGGTCGGACACGTGGATGTTGTCCCGAACCTGTTTCCCGCCGTAGCCGAAGATCGTGTAGGGCAGTCCGGTGGCGGTTGCCTTCATGAGATAGGCGAGGAACCCGTGGAGCTCTGCCCCGGAGTGGCCGGGGCCGGTGAGGCAGCCGCCGCGAAACACGCCGGTCGACATGTCGAAATATCGGCCGTACTCCTGCACGAGCAGGTCGGCCGCCGCCTTCGACGCGCCGAACAGGCTGTGGGTCGACTGATCGATCGCCATGTCCTCGGGGATGCCATGGGCCGCCCACGGATGTTCGGGATCGAGGGTCCATCGGGTGTCGGTCTCGACCAGCGGCAGGTCGTTGGGGCGGTCGCCGTAGACCTTGTTTGTCGAGCAGAAAATGAACGTCGCTTCCAACGAGCTCTGCCGCGTTGCCTCGATCAGGTTGAGCGTTCCGACGGCGTTGATATCGAAATCCGTGAATGGCTCCCGTGCCGCCCAGTCGTGCGAAGGCTGCGCGGCCGCATGCACAATCAGGTCGATATCTGTCCCGTAGGTGGCCAACAGCGTCGCCACCCCGTCCCGGTTGCGAATATCGAGGTCTTTGTGGACGTAGTTGGGTAACTCGCGAAGCTCATCCACGAGCCATCGCGAAGATGAGCCCGCGCCGAAGAAGGCGGCGCGCATGTCGTTGTCGATGCCAACCACGGTGTCGAACGTGTCGGCGAAACGGCGTACGCAGGCACCACCGACCAATCCGCCGGATCCCGTGACGAGGGCGACGGTCACCGGTCAGTTGGTTCTGGCGTCATCGAGGGCTTGGGCCAACGTGTTCCACGACAACACCGCACACTTTATCCGCACCGGAAACTTCACGACCCCGCGCAGCGCCGACAGGTCGCCCATCGAGAGGTCTGGTTTGTCCCCCTCGGCGGCGGCACCGTCGAGGCCTTTCTCGTGGATCGACATCAAGCCTTTGAACGACTCGATCAGGTCGCGGGCTTCGTCGGTGGTCTTGCCCTTTATTGCAGCCGACATCATCGACGCCGAGGACTGGCTGATCGAGCAACCCTGCCCGCCGATGGCGACGTCGGCAATGGTGCCGCTGTCGTCCACGTCGATGAACACCACTATCTCGTCGCCACACAACGGATTGAACCCCTCGGCCTTTACGGCAGGTGGTGTCTCCAGCTCTCCTCGATTCCGCGGGTTGCGGTAATGGTCGAGGATGATTTCTTTGTAGAGGTCTTCGAGGCCAGCCATGTCAGAACCCGAAGATATCGTCCGCGCTGGCCAAGGCGTCAGCCAGCGTGTCGACATCGGCCTCGTCGTTGTACAGGTACAACGACGCACGGGCCGTGGCGTTGAGCCCCATCACCTGCATGAGTGGCTTGGCGCAATGGTGGCCGGCGCGCACGTAGACGTTGTCCTGATCGAGCACCTGGGAGATGTCGTGAGGGTGTACGTCCTTGTAGATCAAAGACAACACGCCGCCTCGTGAGGCGGGCTCGCTCGGTCCGTGGATCGTGATGTCGTCGCCGAAACGTTCCTTGAGCGAGCGCATGGCGTAGGCCGTAAGCGAAACCTCATGAGCGCGAACGTCCTCCATGCCGAGAGCGGTCAGATAGTCGACTGCGGCCCCGAGGCCGACGATCTCGGCGATGGCCGGTGTGCCGGCTTCGAACTTATGGGGCAATTCGTTCGTGGTGAAGCCGTCCTTGGTCACCTGCAGAATCATGTCGCCGCCACCAAGAAACGGCGGCATGGCGTCGAGCAGCTCGGTTTTTCCCCAGAGGACGCCGACCCCGGTCGGCCCGAGCATCTTGTGCCCCGTGAACACGAAGGCGTCGATGCCGAGATCGACCACGTCGGTGGGCAAGTGCGGGACGTACTGGCTGCCGTCCACAACGATGGTCGCGCCCGCAGCGTGCGCGGCATCGGCCAGCCGCTTGATCGGGGTGATCGTGCCGAGCACGTTCGACATCGCGGTCACCGAGAGCAGCTTGGCGCCGTCGAGCAGGCGGTCGAGGTCGGTCAGGTCGAGTTCGCCGTTCTCATCGACCGGAATCCAGCGCAGCTCGATGCCGATCGATTCGGTCAGCATGTGCCAGGGGACGATGTTGGCGTGATGCTCCATCTCCGTGAGCACCACGACGTCGCCGGCATGCAGGTGACCGCGGCCCCAGCTCTGGGCGAAGAGGTTCATCGACTCGGTCGCGTTCTTGGTGAAGATCACCTCGTGAGCGTGTGGCGCGCCGATGAAGTCGGCGATCTTCTGCCGCGCTCCCTCCATGGCGTCGGTGGCCTCCGTAGCAAGCCGGTAGGCGCCGCGGTGCACGTTGGCGTGGGACTCCCGGTAGTACCGATCCATCGCGTCGAGCACGGATTGTGGCCGCTGCGACGACGCGGCCGAATCGAGGTAGGTGATCGGCTTGCCGTCGATGACGCGACTCAACAACGGGAAGTCGGCCTTGATCGTGGCGACATCGAACGTCATGTGGTCGCTCCGAACGAGTCGAAGCCGCGAGCCTCGATCTCCTCAACCAGTTCCATGCCGCCGGACTGGACGATGCGGCCGTCGAGCATGATGTGCACGTGGTCGGGGCGGAGGTAATCCAGCAGCCGTTGGTAGTGCGTTATCGCGAGCACACCCATTCCGGTCTGGCTTTCGCGGACTGCTTGTACCCCCTCAGCAACAATACGAAGTGCGTCAATGTCCAGACCGGAGTCGGTTTCATCGAGGATGGCGATCTCGGGCTCGAGCAGCGCGAGCTGCAGGATCTCGTTGCGCTTCTTCTCGCCACCGCTGAAGCCCTCATTCAGGAATCGATCCATGAAGGCGGTGTCCATACCGAGCTTTTCCATCCATTCGGAGAGCGACATGTAGATCTCGATCGTGGACACGTCCTTACCGGTGCGGGCTTGGACCGCCTGCTGCAGGAAGTTGCGCACCGACACGCCAGGAATCGCCTGGGGGTACTGAAAGGCCAGGAACACGCCCGCTTTCGCGCGGACGTCGGGATCCCAGTCGATGATGTCGTCGCCGTGCAGCCGGACATTGCCGCTTGTGATCTCATAGTCGGGGCTTCCGGCGAGCGCCGAAGCCAGCGTTGATTTGCCACAGCCGTTTGGGCCCATGAGCGCGTGCACCTCGCCCGCAGCAACCGTGAGATCAACCCCGCGCACGATCTCGACCCCGTCGGCTGTGGAAATGTGGACATCGTCGAGTTGAAACAGTGGAGCGGTCATCTCAAACAGTGTATTTAGAGCTATCCAGAACCGTGGTCTGGGGTGGGTCTCCTGCCTCAGGATGAAACGTCGGTTTTCACCGTAATATTGGGCATTCCCCCCAGTAAGTAGGTTGGTGCATTCCCATGAAAGTTCTCGTGGCCGGTGGTGGCGGGTTTATCGGCGGACATTTGGTGAAGTCGTTGCTCGACGATGGGCATGACGTTCGGTCCGTTGACCAGAAGCCATTCGACGACTGGTATCAGGTACATGATGCGGCCGAGAATGTCGTCGCCGATCTGCAGTACCTCGAAACGTGTATGGACGCCACCAAAGACATCGACCGCGTCTTCAACCTTGCGGCGGACATGGGTGGCATGGGGTTCATCGAGAACAACAAGGCGCTCTGCATGCTTAGCGTGCTTATCAACACCCACCTGCTCGAATCCGCTCGAGCGAATGGTGTCAGTCGCTACTTCTATTCCTCATCGGCCTGCGTCTACGCCGCCGACAAACAGACCGATCCCAATGTGACCGCGCTGGCCGAGGCCGACGCCTACCCGGCCATGCCCGAGGACGGCTACGGCTGGGAGAAGCTCTTCAGCGAGCGTATGTGCCGTCACTTCACCGAGGACTTCGGGCTCGAGACCCGCGTGGCTCGCTTCCACAACGTGTATGGCCCCGAGGGCACCTGGACCGGTGGCCGGGAGAAGGCGCCGGCGGCGGTCAGCCGCAAGATCGCCGAAGCCAAGATCTCCGGCGATCATGTGATCGGCGTCTGGGGTGATGGACTCCAGACCCGCTCGTTCATGTACATCGATGATTGCATCGAAGGCGTCAAGCGGCTCATGGATAGTGACGTGACCATTCCGATCAACATCGGCTCGGCCGAGTTGATTTCGATCAACGATCTCTATGACATGGTCGCTGAGTTCGCCGGCATCGAGATCACCCGCGAACACGACCTCACCGCCCCCCAGGGTGTCCGTGG
Source organism: Acidimicrobiales bacterium (assembly GCA_004282895.1). Taxonomy (GTDB): domain Bacteria; phylum Actinomycetota; class Acidimicrobiia; order Acidimicrobiales; family SHLQ01; genus SHLQ01. The sequence goes on along the minus strand of SHLQ01000080.1, from coordinate 4,843 downwards.
CCGCAACAGCGACAACACGCTCATCCTCGAACTCCTCGGTTGGGAACCAGCGATCTCCCTCCAAGAAGGCATGCGCAAAACCTACGACTGGGTCAACCAACAGGTGTTGGGAAGCACGCAAAGCGTGTAGTAATCAGACCCACCCGAGTCTGTATACGCATTGACACCGGCTCCGCCGAGGAGGGGCCGGAGGCTGCGCCGTAGGCCCATGTAGGTTTCCGCGGATCTCGGCCGGAAGTGCCGAGAACAACAGGGCCCCTTACCAGCCTCTCTCTACCCATTCGTCGAAGTGGGGCTTCTCGGTGCCGATTGTGGTGTCGTCGCCGTGGCCGGGGAGGACCAGCACGTCGTCGCCGAGGACTTTGTAGAAGCGGTCCTCGATCGAGTGCATGATCTGGGTGAAGTCGCCGCCCGGAAACTTGGTGGCCCCGGCGCCGCCGGGAAACAACGTGTCGCCACTGAACAAGATCGGGGCTCCCTCGATCTTGAATGACATCGATCCAGGTGTGTGCCCCGGCGCGTGGATCGTGCGCACCCGTAGCCGGCCGACCTCGATGATGCTGTCGTCCTCGAGAATCTCGTCGTAGCTGTCGAGCATGGAGGCGTCCTCGGCGGTGACCCCGATCGAGTAGCCGGCGTCACGCATTTCCGGAATCGCTGCGATGTGATCCCAGTGTCCGTGGGTCTCCACCACCCGGCGCACGTTGAGCGCAGAGGCAAGTTCAAGCAACTTCTCGTGTTCGTTCGCGGCGTCGATCAGCAGGCTCTCGCCCGTCTCGGTGCAACGCAAAACGAAGACGTTGTTGTCGACCGGCCCGACAACGATCTTGTGGATCTCAAATCCACTGTCGGCGTGGTGAAGTGTGGTTGTGGCGTCGATGGTCATGGCCCCACTGTACTAATCGACGCTCTTGCTACCGGCCGGTAAGGTGTGACGATGCAGTTCACTTTCACCGAAGAACAAGAGCAACTCCGCGGGTTCGTGCGCCAATTTCTCGAGGAGAAATCCAGCGAAGCCACCGTCCGCGAGCTGATGGAAACCGAGTCCGGCTACGACACCGACGTGTGGTCCCAGATGGCCGAACAGCTTGGCCTGCAGAGCCTCATGATCCCTGAGGCCCACGGTGGCCAGGGCTACAGCTGGATCGAAATGGTGGTCGTACTCGAGGAGATGGGCCGGGCCCTGTTGTGTGCACCGTTCTTCTCCACCGCGGTGCTCGCTTCCTCCGCGCTCATGCTCAGTGGTGACGACGACGCAGCCGGTCAGTACCTGCCCGCCATGGCGAGCGGTGCGCTCATCGCCACCGTGGCCATGACCGAGCCGAGCGGCAAATGGACCGAGGATGGGATTGCCGCAACCGCCGAACAGTCGGGTGATGCCTGGTCGCTCAACGGCACCAAGAGTTATGTGCTCGATGGCCACATCGCCGGACTCATCATCGTCGCGGCTCGCACGGCAGCCGGTGTGTCGCTGTTTGCCGTGGACGGCGACGCCGACGGCCTCACCCGCACCGCATTGTCCACGATGGACCAAACCCGCAAGCAGGCATCCCTCGAGATGAACAACGTCTCCGGCACGCTCATCGGTACTGATGGCGAGGGATGGGCCGTGCTCGAACGGGTCCTCGACCGGGCCGCGGTCGCGCTCGCCGCCGAACAGGTTGGTGGTGCGCAGATGGTGCTGGACATGGCCGTCGAATACGCCAAGGTCCGCGTGCAATTCGGCCGACCGATCGGTTCGTTCCAGGCGATCAAACACAAGTGTGCCGATATGTTGCTTGAGGTCGAAAGCGCAAAGTCCGCCGCCTACTACGCCGCATGGTGTGCCGCCGAAGACAACGACGAACTACCCGCGATGGCCAGCCTCGCCAAGAGTTATTGCAGCGAGGCGTATTTCCACGCCACGGCCGAGAACATCCAGATCCACGGCGGCATCGGGTTCACGTGGGAGCATCCAGCCCACCTGTACTTCAAGCGGGCCAAGAGCTCCGAGCTGTTGTTCGGTGACCCGACATATCACCGCGAGCTGCTCGCGGATCGCATCGGCATCTAACCTCCGACGGTGATCTGGGTTCTACTCGGTCTCACCGCCGTCATCGTTGTCGCCATCGCGTTGGCCGCGGTCGGCCGCGTCTCCGCGGAGTTGGCGGAGACGATCGTGCCCGCGCTACTGGAGGTGGACGACGTCGTCGATGCCGTCGCCGACGCGCTGCCGTTCGAGATCGCGGCGGTGCTGAAACACGAAGACGTCGACCAGATCATGCGGTGGGTCCTCGACTGGTTCGACGAGATCGGCCTCGGCAGCAACTACGGGGAAGAGCTCGGCGGAGACTGGGTGGAGGACGAACGCGTTGTGGCCGACGAGATCGGCCTCGTGGACGCGGTGGTGGCAAGGGGAGTTGCGGATCGACCCGACATCGACGCCGTTCATGTCACTGTCGTGGTGGACGAGGTCATGCGGTACCTGCGCGACATACGTGCCATCGGTGATGAGGTACAGTAGGTCCACCAAGAGAAAGGGGGTGGTCCAGATCAATAATCGATATGGAACCTTGGAGGTGTCTGACCGTTAGGTCGGCCCGCTGGACCATGTGGCGAGTACCCGTTAGGCACCGCCGATGTGAGACCGTCGGACGTAGTTCCACCCGACATACCCGACGTACGCGTCGGGTGAGGTGAAATCGGTTCATCCAGCGAATACATGAAGTTGAGGAGGTGGAGTGACTCAGGTCGCTCCACCTCCTCTTGTTTTCGCTACGATCGGGGCCATGAACCGGCCCAAGAAGTATGCAGAACACCGCTACATCGGCGACAAACGATCACAAGTCGTCTACGACCTCGATGAGGTGAGCGACGAGTCGGTCATCGAGGAGCTCGTCGTTAGCGAGCTCGTGGCCACCTTCGGCCCCGACACGCTGGCCGAGGCCCGCAATCGAGGCTACCGATTTCGGTCGGTGTAACCCATCCGTGGAGGTCACATTCCCCGGTCGAGCCGGAAACCTGGTCGGTTGGCTCGCCCGCCCGGAGATGAACACCTACCCACCCGTGGGGTTGGTGATCGTGCCGGGCTTTCCTGCCGGTCCAGGCGGTGGCGCAAACTCCTTCGCGACGTTTCCTGACTTGGCAGACCGTGTGTCAGCGGACGCTCGTATGAACGTGCTTGCGGTTGCGCTACGAGGGGTTCACAACAGCGAGGGCAACTTCTCGCTCGGCGGCTGGCAGAGTGACCTGACCACCGCGATCGAATATCTCCGGTCCGAGACCGGCGTCGAGATCGTCTGGCTGATCGGCTTCGGCACCGGAGGAGCGCTCGCCGTTCACGCTGCGGCCGCCGACAATCGCGTTGGGGGAGTGGTCACGGTCGCCGCCCCCGCGGACTTCCAGGATTGGGCGGGCCGACCGCGCGAACTGCTGGCACACGCTCGGCACTGCGGTGCCATAAGCGACAAGGACTTTCCTGCCGATTTCGGACACTGGTCACGCGAGCTGCAGGGAACGTCCACTGAACGCGAGGCCGCCAAGCTCGGCAACCGCATCCCGATGATGGTCGTGCACGGCAGAAGCGATGACGCGGTGCCCGTTCTCGATGCTCGGGCGATCGCGAACGCACATGGCAACGCGGAACTTCGCATCATCGACGGTGGGCGTCACCACCTACGACACGACCCGCGGGCGCTGGCGATGACGATCGGGTTTCTTGCCCGTCGGGGCCGTCAGCCCACCGACGTCGGCTGAGCCCTGGTGTGATGGAAACCGTGCGCCGTTGCACTACCCACAGGACTCCGGCCGGTCTCGCACGATTGCGGTGATGAACCTGGGATATTGCAGAAGATATCGCCTCCAAAGTCGTCGCGGCTCGGTTATGAGGCGGAAGAACCACTCGAAGCCACTTCGTTGAACCCAGTACGGCGCCTGCCGCGTGCTGCCGGTGTGGAAGTCGAATGCGGCGCCAACTCCGATGAGCACCGGCGCATCCAACCGATCGCGAAATGCCGCCATCCAGCGTTCCTGTTTGGGTGTGGACAGGCCGACCCACACAATGTCCGCGCCGCTCGAGTTAATCTCCGCCACGATGGCGTCTTCCTCATCATCACGTAGAGGACGGAACGGTGGGGAGTAGGCACCAGCCGTGGTGAAACCTGGGAAACGTTCCTCCAGGGTGTCACCCAAGCGCTGCGCAACACCCTCGGCGGCCCCATAGAAGTACGACTTCCACCCGTCGCTCGCGGCCCGTTTGGCCAACGCGAGCGTGAGGTCAGGGCCATAGACCCGATCGGCGAAATCGAATCCGACATACTTCGACGCCCACACCAATGGCATGCCATCGGTGGTGCACATGCCGGCCGCGTTGTGAATGTCACGTAGGTCGGGGTCGGCCAGCGATTCGACAACCCCATGAACGCTGGTGACACAGACATAGGTGCGTGCGTCTTCCGAGATCCAGGTGGCGATCTTCTCTACCGCGCGCTCGATCGTCGACGGCGTGACCTTCACCCCGAGGACTTCGACGCGGTGATGATCCGGGTTCACGCGACCTGTTCGTACCATGTGTTGATTGCTTCCTTGGCCGCTTGTTCTCCGAATAACTCCCGGGCGTGGTCGTGGCCTTCCCGCAGCATGGAAACGTTATCGGACGGGTTGCCGAGAACATCAAGCGCCGCCTGTGCGAGTGCAACCGCAGGCGATTGCCCCGATGTGAGGTCGGCAAAACGAACGTGGCCCCCAGTGACGCGCGAAACCGCTCCCGTGTCGAAGGCGACAATCGGCACTCGCAGAATCTGGACCAGCGGCAACAACGTCGAGCCGCTGTCTCGTCGGCTGGGGAACAGGAACAGATCCGCGT
>SHLQ01000253.1 GCA_004282895.1 Acidimicrobiales bacterium | reverse complement strand
ATGCCGAACAGGCGAGCTTGAAGGGTGAGCAGCTCACGACCGGTTTGGCGTTCGTCGAGCCCGGCCTCCTGAAGGGCGACGCCGATCTTGCGTCGCGCGGCGTGAGGATCCTCAGCGATGTTGATACCCGCCACGTGCGCGGTGCCGGCAGTGACCGTCATCAGCGTCGTGAGCATCCGAACGGTCGTCGACTTGCCTGCGCCGTTCGGGCCTAGGAAGCCGAACACCTCACCCGGCTCGACCTCAAGATCGACGCCGCGAACCGCCTCGATCGCGACATCACCCGAGTCGTAGGTCTTCTTCAATCCAACAGCCGAAATTGCGCTCATTGCCGCACCTCCCTTTGGGGGAGACACTCTAGATCAGCGGAATGACAAATGATTCGCCTCGAACGGCTGCCACCCCGTCGATACTGTTGACGCATGGCCGAATCCAACTCCGCTCTCCTTGTCATCGACGTGCAGAACGATGTGGTGGTGAATGCCCACCGTCGTGATGACGTCGTGGGGAGGATCGCCTCGCTCGTGGCAAGGGCGCGTGCCGAAGACGTGCCTGTCATCTGGGTGCAACATTCCGACGATGAGCTGCCGGCCGACACCCCCGGTTGGCAGATTGTGCCCGAGCTGCCGGTGGCAGTTGGCGAGCCGATCATTCACAAACACCACCGAGATTCCTTCGACGGCACCTCGCTCGCCACAGAACTTGAACGGCTCGGCGTGGACCGGCTCGTGATCACCGGATCACAGACCGACTTCTGTGTTCGTTGGACGTTGCATGGCGCGCAGACCCGGGGCTACCACACCACCTTGGTAACTGACGCTCACACCACCGACGATGGTGACGCCGATATCCCGACCGCAGCGCAGCTCATCGAGCACACCAACCGCTACTGGCGGACGCAATCACACGGCGGTCACACGGCTGACACCGCGGCCGCGGTCGACGTCACCTTCTGAAGGGGATCTGATGACGTCGCGGGAACCCGTGCCCGCCATCGGTGCGCCGCTGGCGTTGCCGTCTGGTCTCGTGCTGAAGAACCGGCTGGTCAAGGCGGCCATGTCCGATTCGCTCGGCGACGGTGCCGGCGACCCCACCGAGGCGCAGATCCGGTTGTATGAGCGATGGGCGGCCGGTGGCGCGGCGCTTTCGCTCATCGGCGAGGTTCAAGTCGATCCGCGGTACCCCGAGAAGCCCGGCAACCTCGTGCTCGGGCCGGAGGTGGACATGGGCTTGGTCGCCCGCCTGGCAGCCGCAGGGGATTCTCACGACTCCCACGTGTGGCCGCAGCTCGGCCATGCCGGCGCGCTGGCGCATGGTGCGATCTCGCAACCAGCTGGTCCGTCGGCGCTCGATCTCGACGAACTGCGGTGCGCCGGATTGGCGGAGGCGGCCGTCGCCGCCTTACCCATGGCGTACGCCGCGGCCGCCACGAGGGCCAAGGCCGCCGGATTCAGTGGCGTCCAGATTCATGCCGGCCATGGGTTCCTCCTGAGCCAGTTTCTCTCACCGCTCTTCAATCGCCGGACCGACCAGTGGGGTGGCTCGATCGAGGCCCGAACGCAGATCGTGTTGGCCATCATCCGGCAGATTCGAGCCGAAGTTGGGCCGGAGTTTGCGGTCGCAATCAAGATCAACTCCAGTGATCAGCTGGAGGGCGGCCTCACCGAGGCGGACGCACTCGTGGCCGTCGAGATGATCGGGCGGGAGTCGATTGATCTCATCGACATCAGCGGCGGGACGTACTTTCCGGGGGCAGCGGCGAGCTCCGACCGAGCTACAAGAGGGCCCTACTTCCTGGACTTCGCTCGCAAGGCCCGCGCCGTGACCGACACACCGTTGATGGTGACCGGCGGCTTCAAGACCCGCCACGAAGCATCTGATGTCGTGCGTCAGGGCGACACCGATCTCGTTGGCCTCGCCCGAGCCATGGTGGTCGATCCCGCGTTGCCGGAGCGATGGCTCGGCGGTGGCGCGAACGTCGACCCGAGGTTTCCACGCTTCGCATCAACCCCGCCGGGTGGCGTCACGGCGTGGTACACGATGCGCCTCACCGACCTGGCAGAGGGCGACGAATCGAAGACGAACCGATCGCTCGAAGAAGCACTCGAGGAGTACGAGGCGCGCGACGCCGCTCGAGTCGACACGTGGAACCGACGTTTCTCCTAACCCATGGCTCGGCACAAAGTGATTTCGCGATTGTTCCCACAGTCGCGCATCCAGACAGTTCCCACCCTGCGTAGTGCTTTCCAAACAAGCCAACACACATAGGGAGTATGTGATGAAGTTCTACCTCAAGCGGTTGCGTCTGATAGTCGCCGCCCTCACCATCGTGGCGATGCCAGCGACCATGCTGGCCATCCCCGCTCAGGCCACGAGCGGTGCCACAATCGCCGACACGGCAATCGCGGTTTCGTCGCTCGACGGATTCGACAAGAACAACGGCGACTTCGACATGTTGCTTCAGGCCCTGATCGCCGCCGATCTTGTCGGTGCGGTCGCTGATGCTGATGCCGACCTTACGGTCTTTGCTCCCACCGACCAGGCGTTCGTACGCCTGGCTCGCGATCTTGGGTATGCCAAGCGCGGGTACAACGAAGCCGGTGCCTTCGCATACATCGTTGAACAGCTGACCGCTCTCGGCGACGGCGACCCGATCCCCGTTCTGACCAACGTGCTGCTCTATCACGTGTCCCCCGGCTCGACCTTCTACAAGGACATCAAGAAGGCCGGTTCCCTCGAGGTGCCGACACTTCTCGGCGCATCGTTCACCGCGAACGGTCGCAACCTCGACGACGCCGCACCGCAGCTCAAGAACCCTCGCATTAAGCGTCCTCTTCAGGACATCAAGGCGAGCAACGGTGTGATCCACGGCATCAACCGTGTCCTTGTGCCTCTCGATCTCGCACCGGCGCCCAAGCCACCAGCACCCACAGCCACGATTGCGGAGACCGCGATTGCGGTCTCGTCGCTCGATGGCTTCGACAAGAACAACCAGGACTTCGACATGCTGATCCAGGCGCTGACCGCCGCCGATCTTGTCGGCGCAGTCAACAACGCCGGCGACGATCTCACGGTCTTTGCTCCCACCGACCAGGCCTTCGTGCGTCTCGCTCGGGATCTTGGATACCGCGAGCGTGGCTACAACGAAGCCGGCGCGTTCGCATACATCGTCGAGCAGCTGACCGCTCTCGGCGACGGCGACCCGATCCCCGTTCTGACCAACGTGCTGCTGTACCACGTGTCCCCCGGCTCGACCTCGATTCAGGACATCAAGAAGGCTGGTTCGCTTGAGGTGCCGACGCTGCTCGGCGCATCGTTCACCGCTCGAGGCCGTCATCTCATCGACGCCGCTCCGGCGCTGCGGAACCCTCGCATCAAGCCTGCGCAGACGAACATTGCAACCAGCAATGGCCTGATCCACGGCATCAACCGTGTGCTCATCCCCGTCCCCATCGGCGGTGGCAGCCACTAGTTGGCGGAACCAACATGCGATCGGTGCCCCGGGTCATTGGTCCGGGGCACCGTCGCGTTCCGCTCGTGCCCAAACTCAGCCTCGCCGCCTACCGCCAGTTCTCGTCCACCCATGTCTCGAACTCCTCGGGCAATTCGCGGTCAACGGTGATACCGGCACCTTCCGCAGGGAAACAGAACGGGTCAGGTGCTTCGCCGGTTTCGTCTTCAATCACCGTTTTGAGCTCTGCGCATTTGGCCGAGCCGAGGGGGAAGTCGGGCGATTCCAGGCTCGGGAACCTGCTGAGACCCGCTTTGACGAGTTCGTGGTCGACACTGTCGCACTGCGCCAGTTGGTATTGCCACCGAACCGACTCCAGGTCGAGAAGCTCCTGATAGACGGCTGCAATCGCAGCATTCTCAGGTAGCCCCGGCGCTTCGTCGAGGTGGCTCGATGAAGAGGACATGACACCACACTGAGCAACAAATCGATACGCATCGCTACGTGCGAGCGCTCCGTCTTCGGCAGCGAGCGTTTGCCCAAACTCGGAGGCAAGGAAGTGGATCCAGTCGCCCTCGTGACGGTTTTGTGCGAAGACGACGGTTTCGGCAAGCCAGTCTTCGTACGCCAAATCGGACGGAGCTGCGGCCGGAGCTGGATCGGGTCTGGCCACGGTCGGTGCT
>SHLQ01000252.1 GCA_004282895.1 Acidimicrobiales bacterium | reverse complement strand
CGTCCCACAACCGGTACACGCCGTGCATGAAGTGATGGGTTCCGGCCCGAGAACCGCTGGACGCGTGGACGAGATCACGGTTCATGTCCCACTTGACGTACGAAATGTCATACGAGCTCAGGACCGCGTGGATCTTCTCGCGGAGATACTCGACGACCTCAGCTCGCCCAAGGTCGAGAACCAATTGGTTGCGACCCTCCACAGGCTCGTACCCGGGCGTTGACAACACCCACTCTGGGTGGGTGCGATACAGATCGGAGTCGCGGTTGACCATTTCCGGTTCGAACCACAGGCCGAACTCGAGACCGAGCCCCGTGACGTGATCCACGAGCGGGCCGAGACCATCGGGCCAGACGTGTTCGTCCACCCACCAGTCGCCCAGACCCGCAGTGTCATCACGTCGACCGTGGAACCAGCCATCGTCGAGCACAAATCGTTCGACACCAACCTCGGCGCCCGCATCGGCCAATGCGGTGAGCGTCTCCAGGTCATGATTGAAGTAGACGGCCTCCCACGTGTTCAAAACGACGGGCCGAGGCCGATCGACCCCGGGCACGGACTCGCTCGTTCGAATGGAGCGGTGAAACGCCTGGCTGACACCGTTGAGTCCCTCAGCCGAGGTGGCGACCTCCATCCAGGGGCTGGTGTAGCTCTCACCCGGCTCCAGCTGCAGCTCACCGGGCGACAGCTGCTCCCCCATCTGGACTACGCGATGGCCGGAGGTCAGTGCCTCTACGGTCACGATCGTGTTGCCGCTCCAACCCAGCGCAACACCAAGCACCGACCCCGTGGTGTTCGTGGCCCCGGAACTGGTCACGAAGACCGCGGGCACCCGATCGTGGCTGGTCCGCCCCCGCCGGTTGTCGAATCGTAGGGCTCCGGTGGTCAGCGGCGTCCTGGTGATCTGAAATTCGTGCGACCACCTTCCCGTCAGATGGACGACCTCAGCCGCTTCGTCGGCGAATGGGATCGCCATGGTGCACTCGTCGAGTTGATACGTCGTCTCGCCAAGGTTCTCCAGCCGCACCCGAATCCGGACGGAGTCGGGCATGGCGTCGAACTCGGTTGTCGCGGCGAGCTCGGCGATGGTGTCGACGGCACGAACCGAGCAGCGATCGCCTTCGAAGTCAACGCGTTCAGGCGAGAATCTGGGTGCCCAGCCGGACCCGTCAGGCCGATGTCCGCGCAATCCCGGTTGTCCCTGCCAGCCTGAACCGTGTTCGGGCAGTATCTGGGCGGGCGTGTCGACATCGAGCGCCGCTTTGGCTCGCGGCCGCTCGAGCACACCGGCCAGATCGTCAAGATCGGTCGGCTCGAGGGGTGGGCCGATGTACAAAAGTTCGGGGACGCCTCGCGTCGTATCGAGAACGAACTGCGTTGTCTCGGTTGTGGCGGTGATCAGACTCCCGTGGGAACGGAAGGTCACGCCGTTGTTTCCTCGAGCCTCAGGCCGGTGCCTGCGTCGAAGAAGTGCAGCTTGTTGGCATCGACCCGCACCGTGTGCTCTGTGCCGGCGGCCGCCACGCTGGTTGGGGCAAACCGACCGACGAAGTCAATTTCCGGGGACAGACCCTCGGCGGCCATCTCCTCGAGATCGGGGTCGTCGATCATGAGTCGTTTCTGGTCCACGTCGAGGTGGCAGATGACTTCGGAGCCGAGCGCTTCCCGCAAGGTGATCTTGGCGACAACCGTGGTTTCTGATTCGGGGGTCGCATCATCATGCATGTCGTCGGGCCGGATCCCCACGGTCACACCCTGCCCGTCGAGTAGTTCGAGACCGGGGTGAGATTCGACCACGGCGACGGGTACTTGCAGCGCTTGCTCGCCAATCGCAACTTCGCCGGATCCGTCATCATGCAAGGTGAACGTGGATGACCACAGGTTCATTGCCGGAGAACCGATGAAACCGGCAACGAAGACGTTTTGGGGCCGGTTGTAGAGCAGTTCCGGCGGCGCCACCTGCTGCAGTTCGCCGCCGTTGAGCACGACGACGCGGTCACCCATAGTCATGGCCTCGACCTGATCGTGCGTGACATACACGGTGGTGACGCCCAGGTCCCGCTGGATCCGGGCGATCTCGGCGCGCATGGAGACTCGGAGCTTCGCATCGAGGTTCGAGAGCGGCTCGTCCATCAGGAAGACGGCGGGACGGCGGATCAGTGCGCGGCCCATGGCCACCCGCTGGCGTTGGCCGCCAGAGAGCTGGGCTGGTTTTCGATCGAGGAGCTCGGTGAGCTGAAGCGTGCGGGCGATGTCAGTAACGCGCTTTTTGAGTTCGTCCTTCTCGACGCCGGCGATACGAAGCGGATAGTCGAGGTTTCGTTCGACGGTCATGTGGGGATAGAGGGCGTAGTTCTGGAAGACCATCGCGATGTCGCGATCCTTCGGCGGAATCAGATTCACGACATCAGGACCAATGCGAACGTCACCGTCCGTGATCTGTTCAAGTCCCGCAATCATGCGGAGCGCGGTTGATTTCCCGCAGCCCGATGGCCCCACGAACACGACAAACTCGCCATCGTCAATGTTCAGCGAGAGTTTGTCGACGGCGGACTCATTGGCCCCGTCGTACACCTTTGTCACCTGATCCAGCGTTACCCCTGCCACAAATCCCCTTCCTCGGGCGCCCAAGATCACGCTCCGTACTGCTTGCCACAGTTAATCGTTAAAGCATAGGATCGTCCAGAATGGCCACAAAGCCAAACCAGTAAAACTGGTGTCAATCGCAAAACTGCGGTGGACATTTCCGAGGAGGGAAATACATGTCGAACAGCTATCCGTCACCCAGTGCGTGGCAGAAGCACGTCGAGAGGCGAACCGTTCTGAAATACGGCGCCGCCGCCGGTGCCTTCGCAGTCGGGGGCACCGCACTGGCCGCCTGCGGCAGCGACAGCGCCATTGACATCGGAAGTGCCAGCGGCGAGCTGCGCATTGGTTCCAACCTGTCCGATGAGAACCCAAAGGCCGGTCTCCAGGCCGTGGCCGACGCGTTCCCCAACAAAGACGTGTCGATCACCATCAACACCACGGACCACAACACCTTCCAGGAGAACATCAACACGATCCTTCAGGGCAAGGAAGACGACGTCCTCACCTGGTTCGCCGGTTTCCGCAACAAGTTCTTCGCCGACCAGGGCCTGCTCGAGCCGATCACCGACGTGTGGGACAACATCACCGGCCTCGGCGAAGGCTTCAAGGCTGCCTCCACCGGCACCGACGGCGAGCAATACTTCGTTCCGACCAGCTACTACACGTGGGCGGTCAACTACTCCAAGAATCTGTTCGCCGAGAACGGCTACAGCGAGCCCGGCAACATTGATGAGCTCATGGGTCTCGCCGAGGACATGATGAGCGACGGTGTTACCCCCTTCGTCATGGCCAACGACGGCAAGTGGCCAATCATGGGCACGTTCGATGTGCTCAACATGCGCATGAACGGCTACGACTTCCACATCGACCTCATGGGTGGACGTGAGAAGTGGACCGATGATCGCGTCCGCGACGTGTTCACCCAGTGGGCTGATCTGCTTCCCTTCCACATGACCGGCGCCAACGGTCGTACGTGGCAGGAAGGTGCACAAGCGCTGCAGGACGGCCAGGCAGGCATGTACCTGCTGGGCACGTTCGCAGCCAGCCACAGCGACGAGCTCGCCGCCGACATGGACTTCTTCAACTTCCCGGAGATCAAGTCCGACGTTGGTGCCGGCGCACTCGACGCTCCGATCGACGGCTTCCAGCTCATCTCGGATCCGAACAATGCAGCTGCCGCGAAGGAATTCCTCCTTCACCTGTCGACGTCATTGTCCCAGGACGCCTACCTGTCCGAGGATCCCTCGGTTGTCGCCTCCAGTTCGGAAGCGGACACCAGCGGCTACAACGACTTGCAGAAGAAGTCGGCTGAACTCGCCAACAACGCAACGGGAATCTCACAGTTCCTCGACCGTGACACGATTCCGGACTTCGCCGGCAAGTGTGGCGACATGTTTGCCGAGTTCATCGAGGATCAGAGCAAGGTCGAGTCGCAACTGACCGACCTGCAAGAGCAGTGGGACGCCATCTCGGCCGACTTCGCCTGATTCTTCACCATGGCAACAGTGGATACCTCGGATCCATCGTCGCCAGACATTGGTGAGAGTACGACTGCGGCGGGG
>SHLQ01000079.1 GCA_004282895.1 Acidimicrobiales bacterium | reverse complement strand
CAGAGCAAGGGAGGGGCAGAAGAATTCCTGGCTGCCGGCCCAGAAGTCGGGGGATCCACGCACGCCGCGGCGCTGCCCTTCGTGATAGTCCGCCTGCACTCGGGGATGTACTTCCGTGGAAGGTGCATCCAACCCGAACCGCTCCGCGATCCTTGCCAGCACGTCCGGTGAGGAGACGTCCTGGCCCTCGGTGAACAAAGCCGCACGAATGGCCAGGCTGACCTGCAGGCCGGTTTCCGCACTGACCTCGAAGGCCGCAGCCTCCAGGTTGAGGGCCGGGATGGTCGTCGACGGCCACGTGTCCGCTCGGAACCCGCTGAAGTCCTGCACGCCGAGCTGTTCGGTGAGAACGCCCACCTTCATGCTCACGGCGTCGGCGTCGAGCGGGACACCATTGACCCACTCGAGCGGCCATGCTCGCACGACGAGTTCAACCTCGCGGTCGAGCGTTTCGAGCTGGGCGACAACGCGGTTCAACCCCACATGGGTGAACGGGCAGGTGATATCGGCGAAGACTTCGATGCGGCGGGCCATCTCCCAATTATGCAGCGTGGCTCCGCCGTTTCCCGTCAGTGGACGAGTCCAACAATCGACTGCGAGTTCGCCTGGTCGCGTCGCCCTTGTTCTGGCCCGCGAGGTTGCGAGCCACGAACGTGATGGCCGCGAACAGACCGATGATGATTGGGCCCTGGGAGAGGAGCGTGCGCTGAGGCGCCGCGCTGGCGAAAGTCAGCGCAGCAGCGGTGACCGCGAGCGCAAGTGTCGCGACAGTGGCCACCTCGTTCAAACGTTGTTGCGAGACGGCAACGCTTGGGGTGCCGCGGCTGCGGCGATCAATCGACTCCCACGCCAGCTCGACCGCCGCATACCAGAGACAGCCGATCACGATCGCGGGAACCCATGCCGGGTCGTTGGCCGACGAGGCGGCCAAGGCAGCCGAAAGCATCGGTATCGAGGACAGCCCAACGAAGCGAGCCGAACCGTACGCCAAGGTCAGTATGAAGCACACAAATGCTGCTACGGCCAGCCGGCCGCCGATCTCGGTGGAGATTGGGCTCGCCGACGCAATCGCCGCTGTCACCGATACCGCGGCGACCAGTGACAGCACTGCTTGAACAGCACCCGGGCGGAAGGTGAGCGCGTTCATCGGCGTCCAGCGCGGGTCATGGGTTGGCGACGGCGGGTGAGTTCGCTCAACACCAAATCGAGGTGTGTGCCCGGTCCCCACGCTGCCACTGCCACGCCGCGTCCGGCCAATCGATCCCGGACGATCTGACGTTCCGCCTCCCACACCCTGCCGGCCAAAAGCCGAGTCGCGGCCACCCCTTCATCCTGGGACGAATTCTCCGACGCGACTGTCGCACACTCGATGACCGCGACGTCGTGACCACGTCCAGAGAGCATGAACAAGGCGTTGATGAATCGCTCATCGAACAGAGGTGACAACGCCACCACGAACGATCGGGGTGGCAGAACGCGCGCGGGAATCACACGGAGGTCCCGCTGCGCCGCGTTGGCGTACAGGCCGGTCGACAGCAGCCCATCCGTCAGGCGCTGCAGCTGCAGACGGCCCGTGCCGGGGCTGACCCAGCGCACGAGTCCGCCCAGCTCGACCAGCCCTATGCGATCCGAAACGGCAAGATGACTCTCGGCCAGACCGACGGCAGCCTCAATGGCCAAGCCCACGGTCGTTCGCACATCGTGGCCAGATTCGACGAACGAATCGACGAGCAGGATCACATCGGTAGCCCGATCCGGATGACGCTGTGACACCCACAGCTCATCTGATCGCGCGCTCGCTCGCCAGTTGATCTCCCGCAGCGAATCACCCGAGGTGAACGGACGGACGTCCGCATATTCGATGCCCCGACCGAGCTCCTTCGAACCATGGGTACCGCTGATCCGTCGCACCATCCACGGCGCAAGCAAGTTGTGGAGCTGAGTGGGTGTCGGATGCACAAGTACGTTCGCCACTGCCGCAGACTCGCCGGTTTCGCGGAACAGGCCGTAGGGATGTGTGACTTCGTAGCGCACCAAGCCGAGGTCGTGTTGGCCCCACTCACTGGCCGGAAGCACGCACGTCAGCTCGGCCGCCCCATCCGCAATGACGCCTTCGGTCCTCGTGTTTGCTGGAGGGCCATCCTCCTCCCCTCGCCGCCAGAACTCCGCGCTGGGTTGGTGGGAGACGCTAATCGTTCCGGAACCACCCTCAATCGACGTCGTGAGTTCGATGTCATCGCCGACGACAACTCGTTCGGCTGATGCGACAACTGAGACCGTTGGTGACTCCAGCGACCGCCGGGACAAGCCGAGGACGAGGAGAACGATCCAGGGAGCGACGAGCGCCGCGGCGTCGGGCCTTCCGGCGAGCACCGCCACGAGGGCGGCCGGCACGGTGACGATGACCGCCGTCAAGAAGCGATCGGTGGCGCGAATGCTCACGGCGAGTCGGTGGGCAGAGTCGTCGGCGTCGGCACGGAGTCGAGCGCGTCGCCGACCACCTCTGCGGCATCGCCCCCGCGAACCCACATCTCCGGCCTCAGCACGATGCGGTGCGCCAGCGCGGGCACGGCGACAGCCTTGACGTCATCTGGCGTCGTGTATCGACGTCGGTCGATCACTGCCCGCGCCCGGGCGAGCTTCACCAACGCCTCCACACCACGCGGACTGGCCCCGGCACTCACCTGTGTGCTTTGGCGGGTGGCGTGCACCAGGGAGACGCAGTAGTCGATCACCGCGTCTGAGACAACCACATCCTCGTTCGCTGCCTGCAATGACAGGACGGTGGCACGGTCGGCCACCGGTGTCAACGATGCCGAGTCGGTGCGGCGAGCGAGGCGGCGCCGAATGATCTCCGCGTCGTCGGCCTTGCTCGGATAACCGATCGACGTGCGCAGCAGGAAGCGGTCGATCTGCGCCTCGGGCAGAGGGTAGGTGCCCTCGAACTCGATCGGGTTCTGAGTCGCCAACACGATAAACGGCGCCGGCAAGGGATGCGACTCACCGTCGACGGTCACCTGTCGCTCCTGCATCGCTTCGAGCAGGGCGGCCTGGGTCTTGGGTGGCGCCCGGTTTATCTCGTCTCCAAGCACAACGTTGTTGAAGATCGGCCCCGGCCTGAAGTCGAAGTCTTGCCGCCGCTGGTCATAGAGCAGGGACCCGGTGACATCGGCCGGCATGAGATCGGGGGTGAACTGCACCCGTCCGACGCTGAGGCCCGTGACTTGGGCCAACGAGCGGGCGATGAGCGTCTTACCTAGCCCGGGGAGATCTTCGAGCAGCATGTGCCCATTCGCCAGCAGACCGCTGAGGATGAGCTCGAGCTGGCTTCGCTTGCCAACGATCACTGTTTCGAGCGCGTCGAGAATGGCGGTGCAGGCGTCGGCGGCTGCGTCGGGGCCGATTGCTCGTTTGGGGTCGGTCATGAGGTCGGAACCACCTTCGGCGGGCTGTTGTCGAGGACGATGTCGAGGAATCGATCGAGCTCGGCCAGCGTCGGTGTACGACCGGTGACCTCCGGGTCAACAAGCCACGCGACATCACCGAGTGTGGTTCTGGCAGCCGGTTGATCGAGGCCGGGGTCGATTCCGTGGGTGATCGGGAGGTACTGACGCGCTATCTCGATCAACCGTGGCTGCAGGCGAAGCGTGAACACACGGTCGTTGTCGGGCGCGCCCCGAATGATGCCCTCCAACGCGCGAACGTCGCGAATGACGCCGCGGTCCACGGCCGCTCGTTTGCGCAAGGGCCACCACGCGGGGATTGGGGGTGTAGTCGACACACGAGCGATCGCTATCAGCTGGGCGACGCCAGACGTGACCAACGTGATCGTGGCCGCGAAGATCCAGACGCGGAGTGACACGAGCTCGCCCCGGCTGAACGCCACTGCGACAGCCAGGCCGGCGATGGCCGCCCACGTGAGTCTTCCGATGAGGCCGAGGTCTCTCATGCCGAATCACTCGCGAGCGCGGAGAGCTCGCGTCGAGCATGGTCAAGTGCCCGTGCGGCCTCGTCCTTGTCGTTGGCCGTGATATTCGTTTCCGAGAAACGGGCCAGCTCATAGAGCCGTCCGAGCTGCACGGCGGGTTTAGCCAGGGTCGGGACCCCTCTGAGGACTCGGGCCATGTGCTCGGTGGGCGTCTCCGCAGGGGAGCGACCTTGATTCTGGGCTGCGAGTGCCTGTTCGAGCGTTGCGTATGCGGCCATCACCGCTTCTCTCGGATCTGATCCATGCAGCAGGTACCTCGTCGCGTCGTCGATCGCTGAGGCGAGCTCTGGTTCGATGTGCTCGAGGGGCTCGGTCGTCGCGGACAGGGGCGCAGTGGTGCGGCGGTGACTCCACGCGAGGACTGCGGTGGCCAGGGTCGCAAGGAGAATCAGCGTTGCGATGTCGCCGCCGTCGGTGGCGGTACGGGCGATCGTGTTCTCAGGTAGGTCGAGGTTGCTCAGCTCCGGCTGCTCGGTGGGGCCCTCCTCGGTGGTGTTCTCGAGAACCTCCCGTCCGTCAAGGATGAGAGCGAGCGCTGCGAGGATGAGCAACGTGACGATCAGGTTCCGAATTCTGAAGCGTTTCCGCTCTCCGAGCGCCTTCTTCATTCGGGGCCGAACGACGATCAGGGTGATCAGTCCAGCTAGGGCAGACAGGCCCAAGGCAGCTGCCAGCAGCCAGCTGAGGTCGGGGATCGTGACCCACTCCGTGTCGTCGGCGCCTCGACCAGCCGAGACGACCATGAGCGCAAGCCAGCCGGCGAGAACCG
This sequence comes from Acidimicrobiales bacterium, assembly GCA_004282895.1. GTDB lineage: Bacteria > Actinomycetota > Acidimicrobiia > Acidimicrobiales > SHLQ01 > SHLQ01. Next base: position 10,269 of record SHLQ01000079.1, on the reverse strand, counting down.
CCGCGATCGTGCGGCGTCGGGCATCGAACCACTCCGCTCGGGATCGCAACCAGGCCATGCATCACGCTAGCCCGCTGGCGATGGGCCACGGAAGGCGATCTTCAGTAGTCGGTGCGTTCGAACGACCAGCTGGTATCCAACCAGTTGCGCAATTCGGCTCGAACGGCGCCATCGTCCTCGGCACGGGTCACACGTACCCACGATCGGACCCGAGCATCCAGATGGTCCTGTTCTGGTTTCGGGGGATAGATGTACACACATCCGATGACCTCGTCGCCATCGAGGATCGAATACGTGAACCCGGTTCGCTCGCCGTACTCCCGAAAGTGCATCTCCATGTCGGCCATGTTCTCGTCGAGCGTCATGGGGTGCGGCCACTTCCAGTTCTCGAACCCGGAGGATGCATGGATGTGGTCCATGCTCGACGTCCACGCTTCGTAGTCGCGGTCGTTGTGCTCTGGACCAAGGACCTCCAGATGGAACAGCGAGCAGGTCAGCGGCTCGGGTGGATCGAAGTCGAATCGGGGGATGGGTAGCGAAGTCTCTGTCACCGGGCCGATCCTAGGTGGAGCGAAGAACGTGGGTTGTGGTCGTGAACACCGGTTCGAAGCCTGCTCGGCGCAGGTTACGTTCCGATCGGGAGCCGGTGGCTGCCCCGGTCACTGCCAGGTCAGCGCCGTGTTCGGCTGCGACCCTCAGGCGACAACCGATCATCGCCGTTTGTGCGCCCCGGCTGCGTTCGGTGGGCAGTACGGACATGCCGCCCAGCAGAGCCACACCGTCGACGATGGCGAGCGCGCCACAGCCGACGACACGGCCGTCGGACGAATCAAAGGCGAGTAGGAGTCCGGGAACCTGCGCAGCGAACGCGGCCCGGGCATACCGGTCGCTGTTGGCCCGGCTCTCCGGGTTCGCGTGCCCCCAGCCAAGCGCGGTTGCCTCGCACCACACATCAAGCGCGTCACGGTTGACAACCTCGATCTGAAATGCCGGGTCGAGCGCTGGCAACTCGATGAGGTCGCGCACGAACGTCGTGTTCGAATCGGTCGCTTCGTAGCCCCGACTCGCGAGCAGACCCATGAAGCTCGGATCGGTGTGTTCCGAAACGTCGATCGCCGGTCGGTAGCCCAAGGCGACACTGCGCTCCTCGAAGTCATCGAGTTCCGCTTCGGAAACGGGCTGCCCGACTCCTACGCCGATCGCGCGGTTCACAAACAGTCCGCGACCGAGGAACACAGCGCATCCATGTCCGAACTCGAACGTCGCCGCAGCACTCGACACATCTTGATTCCGAAGAGCCTCAGAAATCAGCCGGAGATCGCTGATCACCGCCCGGTTGATGCGGCGGATCTCGTCGCGGTTCACGTATCCAGTATGGGGAGCGATCCGCTAGACATAGACGATGGACACCGTGCTTCTCGACAAGCGCGACGGTTACGCGATCGTCACGCTGAACGACCCTGACCGCCGCAACGTTTTCACCCTCGCGATGAGCGCCCGGGTACAGGAGATCTTCGATGAGCTCGAGGCCGATGAATCGGTCAACGCGGTCATCATCACCGGTGCGGGCAAGGGATTCTGCAGCGGTGGGCATCTCGACGAGCTGCTGGAGAACCCGGGTCCGGATGGCATGCGGAAGATCTACGCCGGCTTCGTCCGTATCGCCAACAGTCGATTGGCCACGATCGCGGCCGTTAATGGTGCGGCGGTTGGCGCCGGAATGAATGCGCTGCTCGTGTGTGATGTGGTGATCGCGGCCGAGTCGGCCAAATTCGACAGCCGATTCCTGCAGATCGGTCTCGGCCCAGGCGGCGGGCACACTTGGCGACTGGTCAACAACATCGGCGTGCAGGCAACAAAGGCCATGGTGCTGTTCGGCGAGGTGCTTGACGGCAGGCGGGCAGCTGAGGTTGGTGTGGCGTGGAAATGTGTCCCGAACGATGAGTTGCTCGGTGCTGCGGAGGAGATGGCGGCCCGAGCAGCGAAGGCGCCCCGTGAGGTGCTCATGCGCACGAAGGACACGATCCACCGCACACTCGCGATCAACGAAAGTGACGCGGCGATCGACAACGAACTCGACACGCAGGTGTGGTCGATGAGTCAGCCGGCGTTCGTCGACATGGTCAGCTCGCTCAAGGCCCGCATCTCCACCAGCGACTGATGGACTTCACGCTTTCACCCGAGCTTGAGGCCCTGCGCTCCCGGGCCAAGGCGGTCGCCGCGGAGGGTGTGGCAACCCACGGCGTACACAACGACAGCTGGATCAACGGCTTCAGCAAGGAGTTCTCCGAGACGATTGCAGCTGAGGGCTGGGTCGGGATGACCTGGCCAAAGGAGTTCGGCGGGGGAGGTCGGCCAAACATCGAGCGCATCATCATGTCGGAGGAGCTCATCGGCGCGGGTGCGCCGATCGCCGCGAGCTGGTTCGCCGATCGACAATTCGGCCCGTCGCTGTTCACCTATGGCACGCCGGATCAGCAGGCCGAGTATCTGCCCGACATGTTGAGTGGCAAGACGACCTGGGGCATCGGCATGAGCGAGCCTGACAGCGGCAGCGACCTCGCCAGTCTCAAGACAACGGCGGATCTGGACGGTGACGTCTTCGTCGTGAACGGACAGAAGATCTGGACCTCCGGCGGTGCGCTCGCCGACTACATCTACCTCATCTGTCGGACCGACTCGACTGGCAAACCCCATGAAGGGGTCAGCGAGCTCATCGTGCCGACCGATCTGCCCGGGATCGAGATCCGCACGATCCGCGACATGGTTGACAACACCCACTTCTGCGAGATCTTCTTCACCGACGTGCGGGTCCCGGTGGAAAACCTCGTGGGGGTGGAGGGCCAGGCGTTCCGTCAGACAATGACCCAGCTCGAACATGAGCGGGGAGGGATCGACCGGCTGGTCTCCAACAAGCCGCTGTATGACCATGCGCGATCGATCGCCGATACCAGCGACCCGCGGGTTCGGAACGAGATCGCCACACTCGAGGCCGGCTATCACGTGGGCCGACTCCTCGTGTATCGGGAAGCCTTGCGTCAGGCGCCAAAGGGTTTCAGCGCGGCCACCAAGGTGTACTGCACGGAACATGAGATCCGGGTCGCGGAATTTGCCAGCCGGGTCATGGGCGCCGCCGCCACGCTCGACTCGCAGCTGTCACGCCAGATCGCGTACAGCCCCAGCTACAAACTCGCCGGTGGCACCAGTGAGATCATGAGAAACATCCTCGGTGAGCGTGTGCTTGGCCTTCCCCGAGAGCCCCGCGCGTAGATCGACGACCTCTGACGGTCGGGCAGGACTGAGCCGACGGCGCGCCGGTGCCTCAAGCCACTTCATGGAGGCGGCTGCCGTCGCGAAGGTGACAACAAGAGCGAACACACGAACCCCCATCGCAGAGGTATCCGGCAGAAAGTGTGAGGTCGCAACGAGCGCCGGGAGATGCCAGAGATACAGGCCGTACGAATGACGCCCGGTCCATAGGAGGGGAGCGCTCATGCGACGGTTGAACGGAACAGCACCGCGAACCACTCCCGCCAGCACAATCGCCGTCGAAGCCGCGACGGCGAAGTGTCCGCCGCGAGGCATCAACAACGGCTGGTTACCCAGCACGAAGATGAACATCAGCAGGACAATGGAGGCCGAGACGGCGGCGAGCTGCAACATGATCCGACCTCGGCGAGAGGCGACCGGAGTAACCGAGAGAATTCCGGCGAGGACGCAGCCGGTCATGACGCCGGTGAGGCCGCTTGATTCGGTGCCGTAGGTGAGCGCCTCATCGCTGACACCGAAGAAGATTGAGCGAATCATCATCTGCGCGACGGATGCTGAGAGCAGGAAGACACTCACGGCGACGACGGCTCGACGGCTCCGACGCGCAGCAGCGACGAAGACCACCGGCCACACAAGATAGAACTGCTCCTCGACCGAGAGGGTCCACGCGAAGCCGAGTGCGGGTTCGCTGGAACCGGCGACCTCCATCCAATTGCGTACGTAGAAGAGGGTCGCGGCAATACCACGCACGACAGCTCCTCGATCGGCATACACGTCGAGCACAAATGTGGCCGCCACAATCCAGGTCAAGAGAAGGAGCAGGGCGGGGATGAGTCGCGCCGCTCGTCGTTGCACGAACGATCGGATCGATACCCGATCGGATCTACTGTGCTCTTCGAGCAGCAGTCGTGTAATGAGGAAGCCGCTCAGAACGAAGAAGACATTGACCCCAAGATTTCCACCCGGGATCAGGTGTCGGGCCTTGCCGGCATAGTGGTAGGCGATGACGGCGAGAACCGCGAGTGCTCTGACAACGTCCAGTCCAGGGCGATAGCCCATAGGCCTCGTGACATCCGGCATCCGCACCTATCGGCGTGGTGTGAGCGTCTCTTAGTTGTAGGGGTCTAGCTGCCGATCAGCAGCTCACTCATTCGCCGACGCTGCCGGCCGGCCTCATCGAAGTTGGCGGGGTCGAGCCACGTTCGCATTCGGGCACCCAGCTTCGGCCAGTCATCATCGACGATTGCGAACCAGGCCGTGTCCCGATTGCGACCCTTGTAGTGGGTTGCCTTCGCAAACGTGCCCTCATACGTGAAGCCGAATCGTTCGGCCGCTTGCCGTGACGGCTCGTTGAGTGCATCACACTTCCACTCGACCCGCCGATATCCGAGCGCGAAGGCGTGGTCTATCAGGAGGTGAATGGCTTCTGTGGCTGCTGGTGTCCGTTGCAACGACGGCGCCCACGAGATTCCGCCAATCTCGATCACTCCACCTGGAGGGTCGATACGCAGGTAACAACAGAGCCCACAGACGTTGCCGTCAACGATCGCCACGTATGGCACCCAGTCCTCGAGGCCGTTCAACCGATCGATGAGCTGGCCAAGCTCGGCCGCATCCTGAAACGGACCCCAGGGCATGTATGTCCAAAGGGAATCCTCGCCCGCCCGCAAGGCATGGAACAACGGAATCGTGTGCTGCATTCGGTGTGCCGGTTCGAGGACGACGGTGCGGCCTTGCAGGGTGATCGGTGTGATCGGATCGGGCGGTGTCCACCCAGCCAGGTCCTGGCCGATCGGCTGTCCGTGATCGTTCGTGGGAGCCATGGCGTACATGGTACGGAGTCCACCTTGTACCTAGTGAGGCCCGACCCCAATAGGCTTGGAGCGATGCGACCGGAGATAGTGAAGTCGAGCAAGCTCGACGATGTCCTCTATGACATCCGAGGCCCGATCCTGGACGAAGCCAACCGGCTCGAGCACGAAGGGCACCGCATCTTCAAGCTCAACATCGGCAATCCCGCGCCGTTCGGCTTCGAGGCCCCCGACGAGGTCCTGGTCGACATGATGCGCAACCTGCCGACCGCACAGGGGTACTGCGACAGTCAGGGTCTCTACACCGCCCGCAAAGCGGTCATGCAATACAACCAACGCATGGGAATCGCCGGCGTGGAGATCGACGACATCTTCATCGGCAACGGCGTGTCCGAGCTCATCGGCATGGCGCTCCAAGGGTTGCTGAACAACGGCGATGAAGTGCTGATCCCGAGTCCGGACTATCCGCTGTGGACGGCGTCGACGACGCTCAGCGGCGGTGTGCCCGTGCACTACCGCTGCGACGAGGAAGCAGGCTGGTTCCCGGACATCGCCGACATCGAATCGAAGATCACCGACCGCACCAAGGCGATCGTGGTCATCAACCCGAACAACCCGACGGGTGCCGTGTACTCGCGGGAGCTGCTGCAACAGATCGTCGACGTGGCGCGGCGCCACAATCTTGTGGTTATGGCCGATGAGATCTACGACAAGATCATCTATGACGATGCGCAGCACACCTCCATTGCCTCGCTCGCTGACGACATCGTCTTCCTCACCCTGAATGGCCTGTCGAAGACCTATCGCGTCGCCGGGTTTCGTTCCGGGTGGATGACGATCAGTGGCGCCAAGGAGCGGGCCGGAAGTTATATCGAAGCGCTACGGATGCTGGCCTCCATGCGACTGTGCGCCAACGTGCCCGCCCAGCACGCCATCCAATCGTCGCTCGGTGGCTATCAAAGCATCAGCGAGTTCGTCACCCCCGGCGGTCGCCTGTATGAACAACGCGCAGTGGCCCACGAGATGATCAACGCCATCGAAGGCCTCTCCGCCACGTTGCCCGATGGGGCGCTTTACCTGTTCCCGAAGATCGATACAGAGCGGTTCAACATCACCGACGACCAGCAGTTCGTGCTCGATTTCCTGCGGACCGAACAGATCCTGCTGGTGCAGGGCACCGGCTTCAACTGGCCGGATCACGACCACTTCCGCCTCGTTTTCCTGCCTACGGTCGACGAGCTGAAATGGGCCCTCGGTCGCCTGGAGAAGTTCCTCGCCAGCTACGAACAGGCGAGCTAAGAGCCCGACCGAACCGATTCCTCCACGGCGTCAGCGAACTCCGCCATTGACCAGAACGTCCAATCGACCGTAGGCAGCTCCTCGACCACAGCGGTCGCTCCCAGTCGCCGCCCTCGGACAGCCGCTGCCGATCGATCCACACCCGATCCAATCCGAACGCGGTGGCGGGGGAGTGGTCATGAAACAGACTCTGTGCGACGTGCAGGATGTCGGTGGAGGGGGAGTGGCCCTTCTCGGTGAGGTCGGCCAGCATGTATTCGAAGTTCGCCGCCGATGGTTTGTATGAGCCGAAGCCGCCGTAGTGCGTCGGTGGCGTCGGGAAATGCAGGCCAATGCTGAACGGAAGAAAAGTTGCCGCCTGCTGGGCGGACTCCAGCCGGGCAAATGTCTGCAGCACGCTCGCCCGAGCAGGATCCGCCCCGTTGGAGGCAAGCAACGGCTGGAAGGCGTTCCAAATTCCGGACTCCCAGTCGATGAGAGTCCCGTAGCAGTCCATCGTGATCGCCCGGTAGGTGGAGAGTGGCTGGGCCATCGAAGTCCCCGATCTCAGAAGTCGGTGGCGACGCCACCTTCGGCGATTCGACGATCGACGAAGGCATCGACTTCAGCTCGGCGGGCTTCGTCCATGGTCGGTTGTTCATACTCCTCGAGGAGTCGAGGGTAAAGCTCGGCGAGTTTTTGATCGGCGGTGGGAGATCCGCCCTCTTCCCAGCTCTCGAAGTTGCGCCAGTCGCTGACCATCGGAGCGAAGAACGCATCCCGGTAGCGGTCCTGAGTGTGCTGGGTGCCGAAGAAATGACCCCCGGGGCCAACGTCGGCGATGGCTTCCAACGCGAGTGTCGCATCGTCCACGACCAACGGCTGCAGGAACGCGCCGACCATGTTGATGAGGTCAGCGTCCAGCACCATCTTCTCGAACGATGCTCGCAAGCCACCCTCGAGCCAGCCGGCGCCGTGCAGCACGATGTTGGCCCCACCCATGATCGCGCCCCACAGGGAGAACACCGACTCGTACGCGGCCTGGGCGTCGACCGCATTCGCGGCGTTCACGTTGGACGAGCGGTACGGCACCCGGTAGCGCCGGGCCAGCTGGCCTCCGAGCATCGCCGACTGCATGTATTCCGGCGTGCCGAAGGCAGGGGCGCCGGACTTCATATCGACGTTTGAGGTGAAGCCGCCGTACACGACGGGCGACCCTGCGCGGACCAACTGGGTGAGGCAGATCCCGGCAAGGGCTTCGGCGTTCTGTTGGGTCACCGCACCCACAACCGTCACCGGAGCCATCGCCCCTGCCAACGTGAACGGTGTGATCACGATCCCCTGATTGCGCGATGCGAACTCGATGATGCCCGTACACATCGGATGATCGATTCGAAGTGGCGACGAGGTGTTGATCACCGAGAACACGATCGTGTGATCGTCCACCTCGTCCTCCGACAGGCCGTGCGCAAGCCGCATGATCTCCAACGCATCGCGGTTGCGATCGGCACCAAGGCTGTACGCGTGGACCGCTTTATCCGTGAGCGTGGCGAGATCGCGGATCGCATGCAGGTGACGAACGGACGCGTGTAAGTCGGCGGGCTCGACCGGATAGCCGGCGTTCATCTGGATCGCATTGAGGTGTTGCGTCAGGCGAAGGAAGTTTTGGAAGTCCTCGTAGTTGCCGGTGCGGCGGCCTTCGGCGATATCGCCCGAATTCGGCGGACTGGCGACGGAGGTGAAGACCACGTTGTTGCCGCCGATGCGCAGGCTGTGCGCTGGATTGCGGGCCTCAAGGGTGAACTCGCTCGGGGCCTTGGCCACGTATTCCATGACCATGTCCGGATCGAAACGAACGCGGTCGCCGTCGAGTTTCGCCCCGGCGTTCACGAACAGCTGTTGCGCTTCAGGAAGCAGAATGTCGATGCCCGTGTCCTGGAGCACCGACAGCGATGCTTTGTGGATCGATTCGAGCTGGTCGTCGGACACGACGCGCGTTGGTTCGAACGGCCGCTGGTGATGTCGAAACGGAGGCTGATCGATGGCCGTCGGTCCTTGAGGCGTTCGGCTGCGACCACCTCGACGTCGACGTTCAGTCATCGCGGTGGTTCCCCCTTCGTGTCATGCGGCGAACGGTACTCCTGCCCGATGGATCAGATCGAGTCGAAGTCACCGCTTCGGCCGGCGCCATCCGCGAATCGTCGCGCACCGGCGATGCCCTCCCGAGCAACCATGGCCTTGCCATTGACGAATTCGTATTCCAACGCGTCGCGCAGGTCGAGACCATAGGACGCCTTGGCGGAGGCAACATCCGCGCGCATGCAGTGTTGCGGGAACCGGGCGATGTCATGGGCGATCGCTTCGGCCGCGGATCGCGCTTCACCTTCCGGAACGACGTACTCACACAAGCCGATACGTTCGCATTCGTCGGCCATCACCTGCCGTCCGGTCATGATGAGGTCCAGTGCTCGGCCCTCCCCAACGAGTCGCGGCAGACGCACCGTGCCGCCGTCGATCAACGGCACACCCCAGCGCCGGCAATAGACCCCCATGTACGCGGTCTCCTCCATCACCCGGATATCCGCCCAGATGGCGAGCTCCATACCTCCGGCTACCGCCGGTCCGGCCACCGCGGCGATGACCGGTTTCGACAGCTGCAGTCGGCTCGGACCCATGGGCCCTCGACTGTGACCACCTTCGGTTGTCCGATCGAAGCGCAACACGCTGACGCCATCGTCGTCATCGCGGAGGCCGGCAGCATTCTTGAGGTCCCACCCTGCACAGAACGCTCCACCTTCCCCCCAGAACACCGCGACCGCGGCCTCGTCGTCATTGTCGAACTCGATGAAGGCCTCGAAGAGCGCCTTTGCACTCGGTGGGTCCATCGCGTTGCGGGCCTCGGGGCGACTGTGGATGACGGTCCACACCGGGCCGTCCTTCTCGATTCGTACGGTCATGGCCAAAGACTAGGTGGCCAACGCTCCATGTCGCCCCGGCGTGATCAGCCGCCCGACGAGTCGAGCTGACGGTACTTCCGGTCCAAGTTCGCGATGCCGTCGATCAGCGCACGAATGAGGACGTCGCGCTCATCCGGTGTGAGCTGGCGGATGTCGTCGTCGATGTCTCGTTGCTCATAGGGTTCGGCCGACCACCATCGCTCGTCCTCCTCGATGGACGGTCGGCTCTCGGGGCTGGCGAGGGCGAGTAGCCGCTCGGCATGAGGGCTGTAGGTGGACATGATCTCCTCCTGGAGGTGTCGGGGAATGATCCAAGGTGCTCTGCGTTCCGGCAAGTCGACCCAGCGATTCAGGATGAACTCGATGATCGAATTGTGCTCGCCGGGACGCAGCGATCGGTCTTCCTGTAAATACCGCAGCAACAGTTCCGGGGAGCCGGTATTGGTGTGGTCGGGTGAGCTCCACGTGCAGCCGAGGATCTGCCCGAACGAACGAACGACATCTGCGGTCATGACTCGGAGGTGGAGGTGACGCACCGCAGCCAGCCTCTGCCAATTGGCGGCATGGGTATCCCAGGCGATGCCACGCGATCCCTGCTCCTCGAGCCATTCCTCGAAGGAAAGGCCAGTCCATGCCCCCCATTGCCACCATGCGGCGTTGAGCCAGTCGAGCGGCGGCCGGACGAAGTAAACCACCTCAGGGCGCAATCCAAGTCGTTCGAGCAGGTCGAGACGGTTGAATTTCCGGCCGCTGTGCCCCCAGCCTTCACAGGACAGAACGAGTGTGGTTCCGTCACGCGTCAGCTTCGTGATCCGATCACGGCATGTGCGCATCGTCGTTTCGTCCATGTCGAGAAGTCGAGCAGGGTCCGATGCGAGGTACTGCTCGGGTGACAAGCGCGCCCGCCGACCGACGTCGTCGCCATCGACGATCCGACCACTGCACAGTGCGAC
>SHLQ01000251.1 GCA_004282895.1 Acidimicrobiales bacterium | reverse complement strand
CACCCCCTCGCGATCCGAGGTGGGTTCGGCCCAATTTGGGTGCTGGCGCGATCGCTTGGAAGGATGGCCGGGTTGTCGCAACGAAGCAGGTGAAATGCGAGTTGGAGTTCTAGCGGAGGTGGCGTCCGGCGAGTGCCGGGTTGCGCTCAGTCCCGTCGGCGTCGAGAAGCTTGTGGGGGCGGGCCATGAGGTTTTCGTCGAGGTCGGCGCCGGGGTCGCATCCGGGTTCAACGACGAGGACTACGAGGCAGTGGGCGCCACGGTGACCGATCGGGACAGCGCCATCGGTACCGGTGGAGTGCTGCTGCAGGTTCGTATCAGCGGCACCCACGACGCGGACGACAATGTCCGGGCCCACCTCACCGCCGATCACGTGCTGATCGGACTCGCAGACCCGTTGTGGCAGGCCACCAACATGGCCGATCTCGCCCGCACAGGTGCGCAGATACTCTCGCTGGAGCTCGTCCCCCGCATCACCCGGGCCCAGAGTATGGACGTGCTCTCGGCCATGGCGACCGTCGCCGGGTATGAGGCCGTGCTGCTTGCTGCGGCCAGCGCCCCAAAGATGTTCCCGATGCTGATGACTGCAGCCGGGACGGTGCCGCCGACCCGGGTTGTTGTTCTCGGCGCGGGTGTCGCTGGCCTGCAGGCGATCGCGACCGCCAAACGGCTCGGTGCGGTCGTCGAGGCGTACGACGTGCGTCCTGCGGCGGCAGAACAGATCGAATCCCTCGGGGCCAAGGCCATCCAGCTCGAGGTGGACACGGGCGACAGTGAGGATGCCGGAGGCTACGCGAAGGCCCAATCGGAGGATCAGGCCGAACAACAGAAGCGGCTTCTCGCCCCTCACCTCGCGAATGCCGACGTCGTGATCACCACGGCCGCGATCCCCGGGCGGGCCAGCCCGGAGCTGGTGACTGCGGAGATGGTCGAGGCGATGAAGAATGGTTCGGTCATCATCGACCTCGCGGCGGAACGCGGCGGCAACTGCGAACTCACCGAGGCAGGGCAGACGGTCGTCCACAACGGCGTGGCGATCCATGGCCCGACCGACCTGGAGAGTCACTCACCCCGCACGGCATCTCGAATGATGTCGAACAACATCTGCACACTCCTCGATCATCTGGACAACGACGGTGAGTTGATCCTCGATCGCGAAGACGAGATCACGAGCGCCATGCTGGTCACTGCGGGCGGCGATGTCGTCCACCCGCGGGTCCAAGAAGCACTGGAGGTTGGGTCATGACGCCCATCATCGCCCTGACCCTGTTCGCACTTGCGGTGTTCCTCGGGGTGGAAGTCATCTCGAAGGTTCCTCCCACGTTGCACACCCCCTTGATGTCCGGATCGAACGCGATCTCCGGTATCACCCTCGTTGGTGCCCTGGTGAGCGCGGGTACCGAGTATTCGACGTTGACGACGGTTCTCGCCATCGGCGCCGTTGCGCTGGCGACCATCAACGTGGTGGGTGGTTTCCTCGTAACCAACCGCATGCTGGCGATGTTCAAGCCCAAGGCCCGCAAGAGCAAGGGTGACGGATCGTGAGCGCCGACGACGTAATCGGCCTCGGCTATCTGGTTGCAGCCGCCCTTTTCATCCTTGGGCTCAAGGGCCTCGGCAAACCTCGCACGGCCATGCGAGGCAACCAACTCGGCGCCAGCGGCATGCTCCTGGCTGTGCTCGTCACGCTGCTCGACAAAGAAATCGTTTCCTACTGGCAGTTGGCCCTTGGTGTCGCTATCGGCGCCGCCATCGGGGTGACGCTCGCCGTCCGCGTCCAAATGACGTCGATGCCACAGCTCGTCGCGTTGTTCAACGGGTTCGGTGGTCTTGCTTCTGTTCTTGTCGCCGCCGCGTCGTTCTTCGAAGCGGTCGGTCGCGGTCAGGATGACCTGCAGATCAACGTTGCCGCTGCGCTGGCCGCCTTCATCGGCGCTGTCACGTTCACGGGTTCGCTCATCGCCTTCGCCAAACTGCAGGAGGTCTGGAACGGTCTCGTCGTACCGGGCGCCCGTGCGATCAACGCGGCGCTAATGGTCGCGTCGGTCGTCCTTGGCGTTCTGATGGTGGCAAATCCGGATCAGCGCACCTGGTTCTGGCTACTGGTGGCCGTCGCCGGTGTGCTCGGCATCACGGCAACCTCACCGATCGGCGGCGCGGACATGCCCGTGGTGATCGCGTTGCTGAACTCGTTGTCCGGACTGGCCGCGTCTGCCGCCGGTTTCGTGCTCGACAATGCGCTGCTCATCATCGCCGGTGCACTGGTCGGGGCAAGCGGGCTGATCCTGACAGCCATCATGACGAAGGCCATGAACCGCACGCTGCTGAGTGTGCTCTTCAGCGAAGCCCCCTCCGCCTCAGGCTCTGGCGCCGACGCCGACGAGGTCTACGCCGGAAAGGTGACCTCCACCTCGGCGGACGAGGTGGCGATGTTGCTCGATACGGCGGATCGCGTGGTCATCGTGCCGGGATACGGCCTCGCCGTTGCCCAAGCGCAACATGCGGTGCGGGATCTGACCCTTTCACTCGAGAGCCGCGGTACCGAAGTGGTGTTCGGCATCCATCCGGTCGCCGGGCGGATGCCCGGCCACATGAATGTTTTGCTGGCCGAGGCCGAGATCGACTATGAAGCCCTGATCGAAATGGATGTGGTGAATCCCACGTTCGCCCAGACCGACGTCGTGATCGTGCTCGGGGCGAACGACGTGGTGAACCCCGTCGCTCGGGATGAGCCCGACAGCCCAATTGCCGGAATGCCGATTCTGGAGGTGGACAAGGCCAACGTCGTGGTCGTCATCAAACGGTCGCTGTCGCCCGGGTTCGCCGGCATTCCCAATCCGTTGTTCGCCGCCGACAATTCGATGATGTTGTTCGGGGACGGCAAGGCAGCGGTGGTCGAGATCGTCAAGGCTCTGACCGAGGTCTGAGACCCGCGTTCACCCAAAAAAGGCCCACACCATCAGACCGATCGCAACGACGATCGCGGCGACCACGAACACGTAGTCCGTGGGGCGATTCTTGTGTGGTCGGCGCGGGTCGAATCCCATGACATCCCAGTATGGTTTGATCATGCCGCTTCGCCTCCGATCGCATGGCGCCGCTGTCGCTCTCGCCATCACCTCCGTCCTCGCCGTGGGGTGCGCGGAGACACCGTTGCTGCCCGAAAACGCGGACGCCGAACTGGTGATGGGGCAGGACGTGTACACCGCGAAGTGTTCCCGCTGCCACGGTGCATCGGGAGCAGGTGGGCTCGGCTCGTCAATCCGGGACATCTCCGAACGACTGACCGAGGCGGAGCAAATCGCCGTCGTGTCCGCGGGCCGTAATTCGATGCCGCGGTTCGATGGTGTTCTGACCGACGCGGAGATCGCCGCGGTCTTGCGCTACGTGCGCGAGTTTATGTAGGACCAAACGACTGCTGGTACCTTCAGAATTCAGCTGATCCGGTCGAAGGTACAACAGATGCGATCTTCACTCTTCACAGTTCTGGTGCTGCTGGCGTCCTTGTTGGCGATCGCGCCCGCGACCGCCCAAACCGACTGCACGATCACCGGGACCGAGGGCGCCGACGTGCTGTTCGGAACCAGCGGCGATGACGTTATTTGTGGTCTCGGCGGCGATGACATCCTTCGAGGCGGCAGCGGCAACGATGTGATCGATGGCGGCGCCGGCAATGATCTGCTCATCGGCGGCGCCGGACGCGACCAACTTCGTGGTGGAGCCGGCGACGATCGTCTGCTCGGGCAGAGCGGCCGCGATCGTCTCGTCGGCAACACTGGCGACGACCGTCTGGACGGCGGCGGTAGCCGAGATCGACTCATCGGCGGCCCCGGCATCGACGACTGCACCGACACTCGTGGACCGAGCAAACGGCGAGCCTGTGAGCCGGTCGCAGACCTCAAGTTGCTCGCCATGGCCATCGAGACGTGGGACTCCTTCGAGATCACCGAGTTTGTGTACGCCATGTTCGTTTCGGACCACTGTGCGGTGGGCGCCGATTGTGTCCCGGCAATACCTGGCCGTGGCGTCACCGTCCACGTGCGTGACGGGGTCGCCACCATTGATTGGCCGAACATGACCGGGCACACGGCTGAGGAACTGTTCGACCTGGCCAGGCAGACCATTCTGAACGGATCCCCGGTCAGCTACGCCCCGACCTATGGCCTCCCCACCGAGC
>SHLQ01000007.1 GCA_004282895.1 Acidimicrobiales bacterium | reverse complement strand
GTGGTCTTGCCCGCGTCGATGTGGGCCATGATCCCGATGTTTCGGGTTCTTTCGAGGGGGACTCGCTCAGCCATCGTTCTCTTCCTGCAGATCTGGGGGGATTGTCGGGGGGACACGCGACGACCGGGCAGACGCTGCCCGGTCGATCGTCAATTCTAGGGTCGACTGCCCTGCAAACCGGTGGAATGTGGTCACAGCACAGCTCATGGCTCTACGCGCAGCTACCAGCGGTAGTGCGCAAAGGCCTTGTTCGCGTCCGCCATCTTGTGCAGATCCTCGCGTTGTTTGACCGAGGCGCCAACGGCGTTCGATGCATCAAGGATCTCATTCGCCATACGTTGGGACATGCTGCGCTCGCGACGCTTGCGCGCATTGTTGACCAACCAGCGGATCGCCAACGTGTTGGCCCGGCGAGGACGAACCTCGACCGGAACCTGATACGTGGCTCCACCGACACGACGGCTGCGGACCTCGAGCTGCGGACGGGTGTTGTCCACCGCACGCTTGAGTACCGACAACGCTTCGCCGCCGGTCTTCTCGCCGACGATATCCATCGCTTCGTACATGATGCGTTCGGCGGTGGCACGCTTGCCGCGCTGAAGCACCTTGTTGACGAACTGGGTTACAAGGATCGAGTCATAGACCGGATCGGGGGAAAGCTCCCGACGGGGAGCAGCGTTCTTGCGCATGCGACCTAGTCCTTCTTGGCGCCGTAGCGGCTACGGGCTTGCTTGCGATCACGAACACCGGAGGTATCGAGCGTGCCGCGGATGACCTTGTAACGAACACCGGGAAGGTCCTTCACACGACCACCACGTACGAGCACGATGCTGTGCTCCTGGAGGTTGTGGCCCTCACCGGGAATGTACGCCGTGACCTCAATACCGGAGGTCAATCGCACACGACAGACCTTGCGAAGCGCGGAGTTCGGCTTCTTTGGTGTCGTGGTGTACACACGGGTGCACACACCGCGGCGCTGCGGAGCACCTTTGAGCGCCGGCGTGGCTTCCTTGCGGCGCTTGGATTCGCGGCCCTTGCGGACCAGCTGATTGATTGTTGGCATAAGGAAACTTTCGGCGTCTGTGACCCGGGCTGGGCCCACGTTCTTCGTCAAGGTGCTGCGGGAATGCAGACACCAGGCTTTTCGGGCGCAACCGCGGTTGGGCCAGCTCAGCAGTCTACGAGAGCCCACCGCGAAACCCAAATGAATTTCCGCATTACGCGAAACCCCTAACGACAACGGTTCACGGTCCGAAAGGAGTACACCAAGTACCGACTCGAGGACCGTCCCCGTGACAACGGAAAATAGCCCGATCGAGAAGCGTCATCGCGCGGCTCGCATCGTCAAGGTCATTGCATTTCTGATTCCGGCGTTCGCCGGTTTCGTCGTCGCGGTCCTTGTTTTGCACAACGCGAAGCCGTTCGACGACAACCGCGACTATTTCACCTGGGTCCTGTCCGCCGTGCTGTTGTCGATCATCGCCAGCTTCATCGTCAGCATGTTGATCCAACGGATCCTCCCCTTGACGCGTCTGTACGAATCTGCATCGAACTTCGACGAAGAGATCCATGACCGTTTCCGCACCACGCTTCGGGCCGGCAACCCCAAGAAGATGTTGAAGACCGGACGGGTACAGCTCAGCACCCAGGAACAGTTCGAACACGTACTTGCCCTCCTACATCGGATCAACGGCCACGATCGACTGACCCGGGGCCACAGCGAACGAGTCCGGGCGTACAGCGTGCTCATCGGCCGCGAGCTCGGATTCGACGAGGATCGTCTGAAGTCGTTGTCGTTCTCGGCCCTTCTTCACGACGTCGGCAAGCTCGACGTTCCTCCCTCCATTCTCTCGACGCCAGTCAAGCCGACCACCGCACAGTGGGCCGTCCTGAAGCGTCATCCTCTCAACAGCCGCAAGTATGTGGAGCCGCTCGAGACGTGGCTCGGTCCGGAGGTCCTTCACGGTCCCCTCGCCCACCACGAACGCTGGGACGGAACCGGCTACCCGCGCGGATTCCTTGGCGTCGACATCCCGTTGTTCGGCCGCATCATCGCGATCGCCGATGCATTCGATGTCATGACCCACCCTCGCAGCTATCGCGACACCATCTCTCTCAGCGAAGCCCGAGAGGTCCTCCAACAGGGCGCCGGCAGCCATTTCGACCCGGAACTTGTGGCCGTGTTCATCGGCATCGGTGACGCTGATCTTGGCGCAATCCGGGGTTGGTCGACGTCGGTCGCCGGCATCGGCGTCGCAGCAGAGTCCAACTTGGTTGCCGTCGGCGCGCAGACCGCGGCAGTCGTTGGTTCCGTGGCCATTGGTGTGGTTGTCGCCGACATTCCGCCACCGACGGTTGCTCCTCCACCCGTGATCGCGTTTGAAGCAGTAACCACAACGACGACCACCACAACAGCCGCTCCTGCAACTCCCTCGACGAACCCGCGGCCCACGACCACGACCACGACGATCGCGACAACCACGACCACGACCACGGCGAAGCCAATCGAACTGCTCAGCATTGCGTACCAGATCAAGACGATCGAAGTCGACGGAATCGAGACAACGGTTTCCGCAGACACCCTGCAGGTCTTCGTCGACAACATTCCCAACCACGTCATCGCACTTGAGGACGGCCAGCGAGCCCTCTCGGTGATTATCGACGCAACCGACCTCGCGCCCGGCGCCCACAATGTCCGCTTCGACCTCTTCGACAACGGTGAACTCGTATCCAGCGAGTCGTTGCCGATCTTCCGGTAGCAGCCATGGACGACGCCGAACTCGAACCCCAGACCCCCGAGACCGCAGGCATCGACCAGGTCGCGCTCGAGTTCACCGACTTCGACGTCGAGACCCCTTCAGTCACTCCGGTTGATCTCAAGGACGACGGCTCCGGTGATTCCACGCTTTGGGACGACCTCGATTTTGCCGAAGAAGCAGACGAGACCGAAGTGGCAGACGAGACCGAAGTGGCAGACGAAATCGAAGAGACAGACGTGAGCGAACACGCAACCGAAGAGGATCCGGATCCAGAGCAACCCGATGATCGACCATCGGCACAGTCCGTGTGGTCGATCGCCGCAGCGGCTGGAGAAGCCGACGAGCCCATCGCAGCGCCGATGGAACAAGTCGAGCGCACCCGTCTGCTGGGAGACAACTTCGTCGCCGCGCCGGCCACAAGGCGGAAGTACGCAGACCGCCTCCTGAAACTGACCGCCTTCCTCGTCCCCGCGGTCGGTTCGTTCATCATTGCCATGCTGCTGCTTCGCTACGGCAAACCCTTCGACGACAGACTCGACTTTGGCATCTGGGTACTGACGGTTGTGGTCATCGCCATCGTGGTGGCAAAAGCCCTCAGCATCCTCGTGGAACGAGCGCTCGTGTACACCCGCCTGTATTCGATGGCCAGCAACTTCAACGAGGAAATGGACAGCCGATTCCGCTCCGCTCTCCGAGCGGGATCCGCCCGGTCAAGGATCTCCACCGACAAGGCGTTGAGCGTCGACGAGCAGGCTGAGTACCTCATGCAGTTGCTGTCCGACATGAACCGCCACGAACGATTGACGCGGGGACACATCGAGCGAGTTCGCGCCTACTCGACGTTGATCGGCGAAGAACTCGGGTTCAGTGAAGCCGAATTGGCCCAACTGAGCTGGTCCGCCCTTCTGCATGACATGGGAAAGCTCGACGTTCCGGCTGCGGTCCTGCAAACGCCCGATGAACCAACCGAAGCCCAATGGACCATCCTTCGGCTTCATCCCAACAATGCCCGCAGCTATCTCGAACCGCTCGAATCCTGGTTGGGCCCGTCGATGTACGACGCCGCGGAATATCACCACGAGAACTGGGATGGAACCGGCTATCCGAATCAGCTCTCCGGTGACCAGATCCCTCTGATCGCTCGTATCGTGGCGGTTGCGGATGCGTTCGATGTGATGACCCATGCCCGGTCCTACAAGAAGCCTCACTCCATCGATTTCGCGCGCGAGGAACTGGTTGCGGGTGCCGGCGCGCAATTCGACCCGACCGTCGTGGCCGCATTTCTGCGCATTGGAAACGCCAAACTCGCGCATGTTCGCGGGTGGGCCGTGACCTTCGCCGGCCTGTCGGTAGCCGCGGACTCGACCGTCTTGAGTGGTATTGCCACGTCGACCGTCGTTGGAGGTTCCATTCTCGCTGGACTGCTGAGCGCTGGCGTCTCCGTCCCAGAGGACTCTCCGCCCGCGATTGCGTTCGAGGAAGTCGTGGTCGAGGACGCAACGTCAGAGACTGTCGATGACGCGGTGGAAACGACCACCACCACATCGACGACGACCACATCGACGACGAGCACCACCATCACGCCGACGACGGAGCCCGTCGCGGAGCCGACGACCTCGCTGCCACCCCGGGACCCGTCCAAACAGGTACTGAGCTTCAACTACCGGTTGCAGGCCGTGCTCGTCGACGACATCTACGTCAACGTCAGCGGCGACACGCTCGCGGTCTACGTCGACGACGTGCTGGTGCAAGAGGTACCGGTCGCATCCGGCGCAACCGCGGTTGGCGTCACACTCGACGTCGGCAACTTCGCGTTGGGCGTCTACGAGATGCGACTCGATCTCCTCAATGGCTCGAAAGTCGTGTCCTCAGAGACCCGACCGCTCGTTCGCTGACGAACAGCTAGGCCAGTGCGCTGAATCGGTTCAGCGCCGACACGATCGCCCGCATCGACGACGTCGTGATGTCGGAGTGCATGCCGCAACCCCACAGCTCCACGCCATTGATCTGCGTCTCGATGAACGTCACCGCCGTGGCGTCCTTGCCGGACCCCTTCGAGTGCTCATGGTAGTCAAGTACTCGGATGTCGAGATCGGTGAGTTCGGTCAGACCGGAGACGAACGCGGAGAGCGCACCAGAACCTGTGCCCTGCACTACATGTGCCTCGCCATCGCGCGTAATCCGAGCCGTTAGCAGCGTTAGATCCTGACCGCGGGTGTTCTGAGCGGACTCATAGCCGTTCAACAGGAAGGGCGAGTCGAGGCCAAGGTACGTGGCATCGAATTCGTCATAGATGTTGCCGGCGGTCATTTCCTTACCGGTGCGATCGGTGATGTCCTGAATGACGCGGGTGAACTCGATCTGCATCCGTCGGGGCAGGTCGATGTTGTGCTCCGTCTTGAGCAGGTAGGACACGCCGCCCTTGCCCGACTGGCTGTTGACCCGGATCACGTCCTCGTAGGAGCGACCGACGTCCTCGGGATCGATGGGGATGTATGGCACCTCGAACAGCGACGATTCGTTTTTCTCGAGCGCATCGAAGCCCTTCTTGATGGCGTCCTGATGTGACCCACTGAATGCGGTGTAGACCAGGTCGCCAACATAGGGATGCCGGGGGTGGACCGGCAGCTGATTGCAGTACTCGGCGGTGCGGCGAAGCTCGTTGATATCCGAGATGTCGAGTTCCGGGTCGACCCCCTGGCTGAACAGGTTCATCGCGATGTTGATGACGTCGACGTTGCCGGTTCGTTCACCGTTGCCGAACAAGGTGCCCTCGACCCGATCGGCGCCAGCCATCACGCCGAACTCGGCGGCCGCGACACCGGTGCCCCGATCGTTGTGGGGGTGCAGGCTCAGGACGATCTCGTCCCGACGCGCCAGATTGCGGTGCATCCATTCGATCATGTCGCCGTAGATGTTGGCGGTGCTCATCTCGACCGTGGCCGGCAGGTTGATGATGACGGTCTTGTCGGTCGGGTCGAGGATGTCGATCACTTCGTCACAGATACGTTTCGCGAACGGCAGTTCCGTGCCCGTGAACGACTCGGGCGAATACTCGTAGTGCACCTTCGTTTCCGGGATGGTGGATTCGAGCTCGCGGCACAGCGCCGCACCCTTCAAGGCAATGTCGACGATCCCATCCTCATCGAGTCCGAAGACCACCTCACGTTGCAGCGTTGAGGTGCTGTTGTAGATGTGCACGATCGCCTGCTTGGCGCCAGCGATCGCCTCATACGTTCGTTTGATGAGCTCGGGCCGACACTGGGTGAGCACCTGGATGGTCACGTCGTCCGGAATCGCGCCCTGCTCGATGATTTCGCGCACGAACTGGAAGTCGGTGTCCGACGCGGACGGAAAGCCAACTTCGATCTCCTTGAAACCCGCTTCGACGAGCTTGGTGAACATCTTCCACTTGCGCTCGCTGTCCATCGGTTCGATGAGGGCCTGGTTGCCATCGCGAAGATCAACGCTGCACCACAGCGGCGCCTTCGTGATGGTGTTGGACGGCCACGTGCGATCGGGAAGATCGACGGCGGGGAATGCCTGGTACTTTTCGACCGGCATGGATGATGGCTTCTGGGCTGAGCGACTGCTCATGAGATTCTCCTAAACGACTTCGAATGCGGCTACGACAAAATCCCGGCGAAACTGAGGATGCTCAGTAGGCCGGGCCCATAAGTCGAAGCGCAAGAAGTCGAAAGTCCATCGTCGATCAGGCTAGCGGATGTTTCGCAACGAGCGTACGTGGACCCGCTCTCGCGATGGATCAGGCCCAGGTGATCAGGCCTGGAATCATTCTGGTGACCAGGTCTGGCTGGCTGGGAACCACGCGCACGGTGAATCCGGAGGTGCCGCTCCTGGCGAAGGTGACCTCGGCGCTATACGTCCAGTTGCCGTCGTCGGCCGGACCGTCGAGCCTCATGGGTGTGGCCAGACCGTCCGCGACATTGCCGTCGGCATCGATCGGACCCTGGTAGAGCTCGACGGCAACCGAATCGGCGTCGATCCCACCGAGATCCAGGGTGGCGCGAACCGGCACCCGCTCGTTGACCGAAACCGCATCCGTGCCATGGTCCGACGTAAGTTCGACCACCCGCACCCGCTCCCAGGCGTCGTACATCCGTTGGCGCCATTCGGCCAGCTCCACCGCCCGTCGACCCCCATCCGAGTTCAGCTCAGCGCTTCGACGGTTTGCCGGGAGGTAGTAACGCTC
Organism: Acidimicrobiales bacterium; assembly: GCA_004282895.1. Taxonomy (GTDB): domain Bacteria; phylum Actinomycetota; class Acidimicrobiia; order Acidimicrobiales; family SHLQ01; genus SHLQ01. The sequence goes on along the minus strand of SHLQ01000007.1, from coordinate 35,051 downwards.
CGTGTATTCCCTGACCATTCGGTGGGTGTTGTACACGCCGTTGAGTTTGGCCATGCTCGCTTGCATCCGCTCGATCCAGCGGCGGGGTAGACGGTCGGCTCCGCGCTCGTAGAAGAGCGGCACGATGTCGTACTCGAGGAGGTCATAGAGCGCGTGGGCCTCCGACTGATCGCGAGCGGCAGGATCCGGGTGCGGGTTGCGCCCACCGATCGCCCATCCGACGTCGGGTTCGAAAGCCTCGTCCCACCAGCCATCGAGGGTGCTGAGATTGAGCACGCCGTTGGCGGCCGCCTTCATACCGCTGGTGCCACTCGCCTCGAGCGGGCGCACCGGCGTGTTGAGCCACACGTCGGACCCTTGAACGAGGTAACGAGCGACCGCCATGTCGTAGTCGGCGATGAACACCAGGTGGCGGCGAAGGCCGGGCCGGCGGGTGAGTTCGATGATCGAACGAATGAGCTCCTTTCCCTCCTGGTCGTTGGGATGGGCCTTACCGGCAAAGATCAGCTGAACCGGCCGTTCCTCGTTCGTCAGGATCTTCTCGAGACGATCCGGGTTGGAAAGGAGCAATGTGGCCCGCTTGTACGTGGCGAAGCGGCGCGAGAACCCGATCGTCAACGCATTTGGATCAAGCACGACCTCAGCAACGTCGATCTCGGCCTGCGACGCACCACGTCCGGCCAATTGGGCCGAGAGCCGCCGTCGGGCGAACCCCACGAGACGGTCCGTCCGTAGCTGATGTATGCGCCACAATTCGGCCGGCGGGATCTTCGACGCCCGCGACCAAACCGAGGCGTCCGCGGGCTCTTCGCGCCACTGGGGGCCGAGGTAGCGGTCGTAGAGCTCCTTGAGCTCGTCCGACACCCACGACTCGAAATGCACCCCGTTCGTAATCGATCCGATCGGCACGTCCGACTCCGGAACGTCCGGCCATACTCCGCGCCACATCGAGCGGGACACCTCTCCGTGCAGCTTGCTGACACCGTTTGTGTACGCGGCACAACGCAGTCCGAGAACCGTGTTGCAGAACTCCTCGTTCCAGTCGGTGGGATCGCGACGACCCAGACCAAGCAGCTCGTGGATGGTGATGCCAGCCGCCGTTGCGTACTGGCCGAGATACCGCTCGATCAGTTGGGGTGAGAAGTAGTCGTGGCCCGCCTCCACCGGCGTGTGGGTCGTGAAGACCAACCCCGCAGCGGCCTCGCGGGCCGCGGCGAAATCCAATCCCTGCTCCTCCATGATCCGGACGATCCGTTCGAGGATCAGGAAGGCTGAATGGCCCTCGTTGATGTGGTACACGGTCGGCTCAATGCCCATCGCCTCCAGCGCTCGGACGCCACCGACGCCCAGCAGCACCTCTTGGCGAAGGCGGTTCGCGCGGTCGCCCCCATACAGCTGTCGGGTCACCTCCTGGCCGGCCGCATCGTTGTCAGGGTGTTTGGCATCCAGGAGATAGAGCGTGATCCGACCGACCGTCACGCGCCAGACATAGGCGCGGAGAGGCCCGTCAGGGAACGGAGTTTCGACGACGAGAGGACGTCCGTCTGACTGGAGCTCTTGTTGGATGGGCAGGTTTCCGAAGTCGTTCGGGGTGTAGATCTCCTGCTGAAAGCCAGCGTCGTTCAGGACCTGATGGAAGTAGCCCTCCTGATACAGCAGCCCCACACCCACCAGAGGCACCCCGAGATCACTCGCCGACTTGAGGTGATCTCCAGCAAGGATTCCGAGCCCGCCGGCAAAGATCGACAGACACTCAGTCAGACCGAACTCGAGCGAGAAGTAGGCGACCTGTAGCCCGTCTCCGTCGCCATGGTGTCGCCGGAACCAGGTGGTCCGCTGTTGAACGTACCCATCGAGTGTCTGGACTACCCGCTCCATGTGGGCGAGAAAGACCGGATCCAATGACGCCTCGTCGAGACGTTCCTGATCGATCGATCCCAACATCAGCACCGGGTTGTGCCCGGCTTCCTCCCACAGGTCGGCATCCAGCCGACGGAGGAGCGCGATGGAGTCGTGATTCCACGCCCAATGCAGGTCGGTGGCCACCTGGCGAAGAGGCTCCAACGCCGGCGGCAGAGTTGCCCTGACGGAGAAAGTCATCGCCGGTTTCATGATCCATACCTTCCGATCGACGCGCGACGTGAGTGGCTCGTCGACCCGTCGCAGCCCCAACGTAGTCGGGAAGAACACCGGCCGTTCGAGTGGCGCGCGTCACACTTTCGCGAAAGACTCGGATTCAGTTTCCAAACGAACCACGGGGGTACGGATCTTGCAGGTGTCAATGACGGTAAATGGAACGGCCTACAGCAATGAGGTCGAGCCCCGGACGTTGCTCGTGCATCACTTGCGCGACGAACTGGGGCTGACGGGAACCAACATCGGTTGCGACACCTCGTCGTGTGGCGCCTGCACGGTCCACATCGACGGGAAATCGGTGAAGGCGTGCACGATGCTCGCCGTACAAGCCGATGGCGAGACGGTCACCACCATCGAAGGACTGGCCGCCGTGGCTCAGGCCGATGGCTCGGCCACCGGCGATCAGAATTGGCATCCGATGCAGGAGGCATTCCAGCAGTGCCATGCGCTCCAGTGCGGCTACTGCACACCGGGCATGGTCATGGCCTCGGTATCGCTGCTCTCCGAGAACGCTGAACCCTCCGAGTCCGATATCCGATACGGCCTCGAAGGAAATCTCTGTCGATGTACCGGCTATCACAACATTGTGAAGGCAGTACAGAGCGTGGCGGGGGGTGCCTGATGGCTGTTATGGGAACCCGGATGCTCCGCAAGGAGGATCCCAAGCTACTGACGGGCGAGAACAAGTTCATCGACGACATCCATGCTCCCGGCGAGTTGTGGATGGGCATGGTGCGCAGCCCGCTGGCCCACGCAAAGATCAACAGCATCGATTCGAGTGCGGCCGAGGCGATGCCCGGCGTCCACGCCGTCTACAGCGGGGCCCAACTCGCCGAGATGGGATTATGGGGAGCGCCACTGCCATGTGCATGGCCGGTCACCGAGGACATGGTGAACCCCCCACACAATCCGGTTGCGGTCGAAGAAGCCAAACACGTGGGCGACATCGTCGCCGTCGTGCTGGCCGACAGTCGTTACCGCGCCGCTGACGCGGCTGCCGAAGTGATCGTCGACTACGACGACCTTCCCGCGGTCGCCTCGGTCGAAGAAGCTGTGGCCGGCGAAAAGATGGCCCACAGCGACCTGGAAACCAACAAGGCCTTCCACTGGCCGCTCGACCCGAACCCTGAAGGCACCGCCGCGGCGTTCGCTTCCGCAGCGCACACCGTCAAGGCTCGCTTCGTGCAGCAACGCATGATTCCCTCGCCGATGGAACCGCGCGGTTGTCTGGCCATCCCCTCCCCTGCGGGTGGAGAGGTCACCTTCTACAGCGCCACGCAGGTGCCACACATCCTGAAGGTCATGATCGCCGCGGTTACAGGCATCCCGGAGAACAAGATTCGGGTCATCGCTCCTTCCGTGGGTGGAGGCTTTGGCGGCAAGCTGAACGTCGATGCCGACGCGGTTCTGTCGGTGACGTTGGCCAACCACCTCGGCCTGCCGGTGCGCTGGACGGAGTCCCGCTCCGAAGCTGCCGGCGCGTCGCACCAAGGACGCGGTCAGGTGCAGTACATCGAGGCTGCTGCCGACGAGAACGGCAAGATCAACGCAGTGAAGGTGCACCTCGACGCCGACATGGGTGCCTACATGATGCTGATCACCCCGGGTGTTCCATTGCTCGGGAGCTTCCTCTACACCGGCGTGTACGACATCCCGAATCTCAGCTTCACCTGCGACGGGTACTTCACGAACATGACCCCGACGGATGCGTATCGCGGCGCCGGTCGTCCCGAGGCCAGCTACGCGATCGAACGGACCATGGATCTCATGGCCGGAGAGGTCGGAATCACGCCGGAGGAGATTCGCAAGCGCAACTACATCAATGGTGGTGAGCACTTCGAGAATCATGAGGCTGCAAGCACGCTCATCTTCGACTCGGGGCACTACAACCCTGCACACGATCGTGCGCTCGAGATGGCCGATGTTGCGGGGTTGCGGGCCGAACAGGCGCGCCGCCGCGAGGCGGGCGAGGCCAAACAACTCGGCATCGGCATGTGCACCTACGTGGAGATCTGCGGATTGGCCCCATCACGGGCCCTCGGCGGTCTCAACTACGGCGCCGGTGGCTGGGAACACGCAACAGTTCGACTGTTGCCCACCGGCAAGGTCGAAGTTGTCTCGGGTTCAACGCCACACGGACAAGGCCACGAGACGTCGTGGTCGATGATCATCGCCGACAAGATGGGCGTCGACCCCAATGACGTCGAGGTGCTGCATTCCGACACGGCCACGAGCCCGCTCGGCCTTGACACCTACGGGTCACGCTCGCTCGCCGTCGGTGGTGTCGCGATTGCGATGGCCGCTGACAAGGTGGTCGAGAAGGCCAGGCTGATGGCCGCTCACCAGTTCGAGGCTGCGCCCGAGGATGTCGAGTTCGAGAACGGTTCGTTCTCGGTCGCTGGCACACCATCGAAGTCGGTCCATATCCAGGAGCTCGGGTTCGCGGCATTCGCTGCGCACGACCTCCCCGATGGAATGGAGCCAAATCTGATGGAGCAGGTCAACTTCGATCCGCCGAACTTTGCGTTCCCTTTCGGGACCCACGTGGCTGTGGTCGAGATCGACACCGACACCGGAGGCGTCGAACTGATCAACTACGTGGCGGTCGACGATTGTGGCCCGCAGGTCAATCCGCTCATTGTGGACGGTCAGGTCCATGGCGGGATCGTGCAGGGTGTGTCCCAAGCGCTGTGGGAAGAGGCCGTGTACGACGAGGACGCCAACATCCACAACCCGTCCTTCATGGATTATCTCGTGCCTTCGGCCGCAGAGGTTCCGTCACTACACCTGGACAGCACCGAAACGCCGTCGACCTCGAATCCACTTGGAGTGAAGGGTGTGGGTGAGGCCGGCACGATCGGTTCCGCCGCGGCAACCATCAACGCCATCTGCGACGGACTGAGTCCGTACGGAGTGAAAGACATAGCCATGCCGGCAACACCACAGAGAGTTTGGGAAGCGATCAACGCGAACGGAGGTGCGGCATGATCCCCGCAGCATTTGATTACACGGTCGCAGAATCGGCCGACCACGCCATCCAGTTGCTCGGCGAAGCTGGCGATGAGGCCAAGCTTCTCGCTGGTGGACACTCGTTGCTTCCGATGATGAGGTTCCGTTTGGCCACGCCAACGATGCTCATCGACGTCGGGCGTCTCGATGACCTGTCCTACATCCGTCAGGAGAATGGCCACGTGGCGATTGGCGCCATGACGAAACACATGGACTTGGAGACCAGCGATGTGCTGGCCGACGCCTGTCCTCTGTTGCAGCATGTCGCCTCCTTGGTTGGAGATCCGTCGGTTCGCCACAAAGGCACGCTCGGCGGAACGATGGCCCACAGTGACCCCGCGTCCGATCTGCCCGCAGCAGTGCTGGCGCTCGGAGGCACGGTCGTGGCTCAGGGTCCCAACGGCAAGCGGGAGATCGCGGCGACCGAGTTCTTTACCGGTTACTTCGAGTCGGTCCTTGCGGCCGATGAGATGATCGTGGAGATCAAGGTGCCGGCGAACACCGGTGGCTGGAACTACCAGAAGTTCAACCGTCGAGCTCAGGACTGGGCGATCGTCGGGGTGTGTGTTGCCGATGGCGGCAACGGCATCAGCCTGATCAACATGGGCTCGACTCCGTTGCGAGCGTCGGCAGCAGAGGCCGCACTTGCCGGAGGAGCTTCGATGGAGGACGCCGCAGCGTTGGCTGCCGATGGCACCAGCCCACCGGAGGATCTCAACGCCGATGCAGCCTACCGAGCGCATTTGGCCAAGGTTCTGACCGGTCGTGCATTGGCGGCCGCCAACGGAGGGTAGTTAACTGTTGGACTGAAAGATGTATGGGGCCGATGGGGGTCGGTTCCAGACAAGCCGACAGCGCGTGCGCTGTCGACCGTCGAAGGGCTGGCGTAATCCGGGGGGTTTGCGCCAGCCCTTTGCTCATCTCTGAATTACCGGTTTGGGCTATGGTTCGGCGATGGAAAAGAACGACTTCCTCGCAGCCGTAGAGCGCGAAAGCGCTGCGTTCATCGCCGCTGTCGACGGTGCCCTCGACTACGCCATTCCCACCTGTGGCCATTGGACAATGCGGGACCTGGCCGGTCACCTCGGAAAGGTGTGGGCCATCGCCACGGCCAACGTGACCGCCGCCATCGACGCGCCCACCCCGCCGGGCGAATCCGGCCACATGCCCGACGACGACGCGCAGATCGTCCCCTGGCTGAACGAACGTCGCTCGGCGATGTTGAACACACTTCGTGCCACCGGCCCAGAGGAGGCGGCGTGGTCGTTCGCGCCGGACAATCAGACCGCCGGATTCTGGCAGCGACGTATGGTCCACGAGACGGCTGTTCATAGGTGGGATGCCGAGAATGGACTCGGTGAAGCCAGGTCTCTCGATCCCGATCTGGCCTGCGATGGCATCAACGAATACCTCGCTGTCGGCTTGCGTTACTCCAGTGGCAAACCCAACCGTATTTACCCATCCGAGACGCTGCATCTTCACCGCACCGATGGAGACGGGGAATGGATGTTGCGCGGCAATGAGGAACAGGTTGAGGTCACGGAAGAACACGCCAAGGGTGATGCCGCCGTGCGGGGTTCAGCCGAGGCGCTGTTGCTGTGGATTTGGGGTCGCAGCGACGAAGACGTGGAGATCCTCGGGGCTACCCATGCCGCCGACGCCTGGCAGGCCGTCGCCCCCTAGCGCTACAAGCCAAAAGGCCAAAAAGGGGTCTGACCCCTTTTCTGGAATACTGCTCGCATGACCGATCTTGATCTGCACTTTGTTCGTAGCCAATTCCCCGCGTTTGCGGAGGCCTCGCTCGAAGGGTGGGCGTTCTTCGAGAACGCCGGCGGCTCGTACGCGTGCCGTCAGACCATCGATCGGCTGACCGACTTCTACACGAAGACGAAGGTCCAGCCGTACGGCCCCTACCCCGCCAGCGCCGATGCTGGTGATCAGATGGACCAGGCCCACGTTCGCCTCGCCGGGCTCATGAATGTGGGAGCGGACGAGTTGCAGTTTGGTCCGTCCACATCACAGAACACCTACGTGCTCGCGCACGCGTTCCGTCAAGGCTGGTCGGAAGGCGACGAGATCATCGTCACCGACCAGGACCACGAAGCCAACTCCGGAGTCTGGCGACGACTCGCAGACAGCGGGATCCGCGTGCTCGAGTGGGGCGTAGATCCCGACACCGGCGTTCTGGACCCCGCGGATTTGGCAAACCTGCTGAGCGACAAGACGAAACTTGTGGCCTTTCCCCACTGCTCGAACATCGTGGCCCACATCAACCCGGTGGCTGAGATCTGCGCGATGGCTCGAGCCGTCGGTGCGACCACCGTCGTCGACGGTGTCTCCGCCGCTCCCCACGGATTGCCCGATGTTGATGCGCTCGGCGCCGACATCTACTTGTTCTCGGCGTACAAGACATACGGCCCCCACCAGGGCGTCATGATCGTGCGCGACGCCACGAACAACGCTCTTGCCAATCAGAGCCACTACTTCAATGACGGGGAGATCCACAAACGGCTCGTGCCGGCAGGACCGGATCACGCCCAGGTGGCAGCACTGAACGGTGTTGCCGACTACATCGACCTGTTGCATGAGCACCACTTCGAGGATGGTGCGCCCGCCCCCGAGCGGGGACGTCGAGTGCATGACCTCATGCGAGCCCAGGAAACTGCCCTCGTGGCTCCCCTGTTGAGCTACCTCGTCGATCGAGGTGACGTTCGGATCATGGGACCCACGGATCCTTCGACCCGCGTACCGACGGTTGCCTTCGTCACCGAGGAGGACCCCAGCGTTGTCGCGAACAAGCTGGTGGAACACAAGGTGATGGCCGGCGCCGGCGATTTCTATGCCGTGCGTCTCGTCGAAGCGATGGGCCAGCCAGCCGACCCCGGCGTGCTGCGCCTCAGTTTCGTGCACTACACGTCACCGGCGGAGGTCACCCAGGCCATCGAAGCACTCGACGAGGTGCTCTAACCATGCGGATCACTCCACTCCTCCTCACCTTGGCCCTCGTGGCCGCTGCCTGCGGCGGATCCGATGGCGGTGACTCCACGGCCGACGATTCCGCGACCCAAACCAGCGCCGTGGCTGCGGCCGACTCGGCGGCGCCAACCACCACTGCCGCAACCACAACAACCACCACGACCACCACGACAACGACCACGACCACTCCTCCGCCCGAGCCGCTGGAACTCATTGGCCGGGGCGACTACACCGTCGGTGTCACCACGGTCGAGGTGTTGGCCGAGTCGGATCGGCCGCTCACGGTCGACATTTGGTTCCCGCTGGAACCAGGCTCCACCGGTGACCCGCAGCAATACACCCTGTTGCCCGGGGTCTACTACGAGTCTCCACTGGCCGTCGCGGCCACCCCGGACACCATCGCGGGGTCTGACCCCTATCCGCTTGTGATCTACTCCCATGGCAGCGGAGGCCTTCGATACATCCACAGCGACTACACCGAGGCGATTGCCAGCCATGGCTACATCGTGGCGGCCGCGGATCACACCGGGAACACTGCGGTTGACCAGTTGTTGAGCTCGTCGGACGAGCCGGCGACAATCGCCTTCAACCGTCCGAACGATGTGTCGAACCTCATCGATGAGATGCTGGATACCACGAGCGAGATCACCAGCCCGTTTGCGGAACGGATCGACAGCGAGAACGTCGCCGTCACCGGTCACTCGTTCGGTGGATTCACATCCTTCGCCATGGCGAGTGGTTACGAGAATGAGATCGGCTCGTTCGCGGCCGACGAACGCGTTGATGCGATCATCACGCTGGCGCCATTCACCTCGCCGATTCTCAGCGACGAGGCATTGAGTGCAGTAAGCGTCCCCTCACTCATGATCGTCGGAACGGACGACAAGACCACACCCGTCGACCCGAACGTGACCAGACCATGGGATCTCATGACCAGCGACATCTCGTATCGAGTCGAGCTGAGCGCAGCCGAACACCAGACGTTCACCGACGTCTGTGATTACCAGGACTACCTGCCGACTCTCGACGCCGTACCCGAGCCAATCACGACGACCATCGATTCGTTCGCCGAAGCCGGCTGTCAGCCGGGTGATATGCCGATCGACCGCGCGCAGGAACTCACAAACACGTTCGCGATCCGGTTCCTCAACGAGGTACTTCGAGGCGGACCGGGCTTCGACCCCGAAACTGCAATGCCAGAAGACGTGGTCTTCCTCATGCGATAAGCCGCTGACCATCGCACGTTCCACCACTGCAAGAATGGGCCTGATTCCCCTGATCAGACCCTGCGAACGCCTGACATAGTCGGGTAGATGGAGGCGGACCCGCGCAGAAACCACATCGGACTGTTTCTCGTTTTGGCCATCGTGTCGCTCGTGTTCGCGTCGGCCCCAGCTGCGGTGTGGGCGGACAATCCCGTCGCTGCTCCACTCGTCGACACGGGGGTCGTGCTCGAGGTTGTTCCCTGGGTCGAGATTCCTGACTCGTCGATGGGGCGCCCGCGGCTGAACGCGATGGCCTCGACCGGAGAACGGGTCTTCGTAGTCGAGGAGTGGGATGGTGACATTTGGGAGATCACGACCGTCGACAACCAACCGACCTTGCGGCCGTTCCTGAACGTCAAGGATGCAATCGCGTCGGCGACCAGCCGAACGCTCGACAACACAAACCGAGTCCACGGCGGGCTTCGAGGACTGGCCTTTCATCCTGCATTCGCCGAGAACGGACTCTTCTACACGTCCGTCATGGAGACCCGCCCGGCAGCTCCCAACCCGGACGACTACATCAGCGATGTGCCGACTCCAATCCCGGCCGACAGTGTCGTAATCGAGTGGACCTATGACCACAATCGCGACGAGGTCGATCCGGCTTCGTATCGCCAGGTCTTCCGGGTTGGTATGCCGGTCTACGACCACCCGATCAAGCAGATCGCGTTCGACCCATTCGCCGAGCCGGACGACGACGGCTACGGGCTGCTGTACGTCGCCCACGGCGACGGCAGTGTGAACTCCGCGACTGCAGGAGGCGGGCAGAACAACGATGCGCTCGGCAAGATTCTGCGAATCGATCCCCGCCAACGCGATACCTCGCCGTATTCGGTTCCCGAAAGCAACCCGTTCGTCGATGACGCGACAATGATCAACGAAGCGTGGTCCATCGGGCATCGGAACCCACATCATCTCGCCTTCGTGGATGACGCAGGAACGAGTCGGCTCATCGCAGCCGAGCCGGGTCGCGACAACGTCGAAGAAGTCAATGTGATTCAGCGGGGCGGAAACTACGGGTGGAGCATGCGCGAGGGAACCTTCGTGCACCTGCCGGGCGGCACACTCATCGACGGAGTTGCGCCGCTGCCCGTCGATGATGCCCTCAACGGCTTCATCTATCCGGCTGCGCAACTAGGTCACGATGGTGTTCGAGGGTCGACAAACTCCGGTCGGGCGATCGCCGGAGGGTTCGCCATCGACAACGGCTCCGTGTTGTCTGGGCACTACTTTTATGCAGACTTCGCGAGGAGCGGCACGATCTACCACTCGTCGGTAGTTGACATTCTCGGAGCCGTCACCGAGCTGGATCCGGCGGTACCGGACCGCGATCACCCCGAAGATCTTACGCAGGCACCTACGTACGTTTCGTCCATTGCCTTCGACCACGACGGTGACGCGACCACGCCGGTGAAACCTCGCGCAACCATGGGTGAGGTCATCAACGATTCGCTTCGATACGACGGTTCGGGCCGAGCCGATGTGCGTTTCGGGCAAGGGCCCTATGGAGAGCTCTACATATTGAACAAACGCGATGGATGGATCTACATCGTCAGCAATTCCCTGCCGCCCACCGGCACCTGTGATGGCCTCGCGGTGACGATCGCCGGAGTAGTGGGCACCGATGGCGACGACGTCATGATCGGGTCGGAGGCTCCGGACATTCTCGAAGGCGGCAGTGGCAATGACACGATCTGCGGAGGTGGAGGAAACGACCTCATCAACGGAGGCGATGGTGATGATCGCCTGTTCGGCGGTGATGGCAACGACCGTGTCTATGGCGGACCCGGTCTTGACTTCATCGACGGTGGTCCCGGACGCGACGTAGCCCGAGGCGGACCCGGCGACGACGTTGTGGTAGGGGGACGAAACAACGACCGAATCTCGGGCAACGGCGGCCGCGACACGCTCATCGGCGGAAACGGCCGTGACCGGATCGACGGCCAATCCGGACCCGACTTCGTTTCCGGCGGAGGTGGCAACGACCGACTCTTCGGCGGGGGCGGATTCGACTCGGCAAACGGGAAGATCGGCACCGACTTCTGCGCCGAATTCGAGAACCTCGTGAACTGCGAGTTCGAGCTGGTTCCCTGAGAATTGCCGCGTCAGACCCAGTCCTGAATAGGCCAGATTTCCCTAACACCGAGCGCCTCGGAATGACACAGTCGTGGTCATGGAGATTGACCTTCGTAGAGATCGGACCGTTGCTGCATTGTCGGCGGCAGACAGAGGAGACTTCAAGGCTGCCTCCGGCTATGTCGTCGACCTTGTCGCCGACGATCCGATGGGATCACACGGGCACCGCACGTGGGGCCGTGTTCTGGTCGCAGACAATCGGCTGGCTGATGCCGTCGTTGCCTTTGAGACTGCGGTCGAGATGGATCCCGACGACGCTGAGCTCCGATTCGAGCTCGCATCGGCACTGGTCTACGAAGGCCGGGCCGATTCGTTTCCTCGATCATCGGTATGGGTCGAAGCAATGGCAGCGGTTCACGCAGGACTCGAGCGAGAACCGAACAGCGAGCAGGGTCAGCGCATACTCCGCGTGATTGAAGCCGAACGGGTCTAAGTACCAAGGCCTCCTCGTCCGATAGATGAGAAGGTATGAACGAAGACTCCACAAAAGACATTGGCGCGTCGTGGAATCTGCTGCAGAGTGGGCGACGCGCACCGGCGATTGATCGCGCGATCCTCGTCGGGCACTCACGCGTCGACGTGGGCGGTGACTCGTGCTGACGAACATCGCAATCGTCGTCCTGGCGGTCGTATGTCTCACCGTCGGCGTCGCGCTGGCGTGGTATGTCAGCCGCATCTTGATGCGCGGTCGGGCCGAACAGTTCGACGCACTCAGCGATCGGGGCCAGCTGTACTGGTCAGACGTCTCGTTCCGGATCAGCCTGGTGATGTTCTGGCTGTCGGGAGCACTGCTCGGGATGTCGATGATTCCAGCCGTCGTGTGGATATGGGTACCGGATGTATCTGCGGGCCAGGCTGCGTTTCGTTTGGTTGCGACCAGTCTCGTCATCGTCGTGATTGCCGTGCTGGCTGGCCTGCCCGGGTGGAGGGTCTACATCCTGCAGAACGACCGACTCGTACAGCGACGATTTGGGCGAGAGCAAGTCGTGCTCTACGACCAGATAACCCGCATCGTCGAGTTGCACCCGGTTCCCCGAATTCGGATCAAGACAGACGGTCGACGTTCCATTCGCGTCTTCAAGACGATCGACAACTACGAGGATTTCTTCAACCGGCTGTGCCGATACGCACCCCAGGCAGAGATCGTGCAGGAGTCGCCGCTGAGTCGTCGCCGGCCGGTCTCCCGGCCGTCGGATGTGCCCTCGTCGTACGTCGTTCCGAAACGCGTCCGAATCGCCACGGTTGCAGGATCGGTCTTCCGCCAAGACCAACCTGTTGAGCTCCATCTGGGCGACTTGATCCACTACCGGCTTCCACGAGGCGAAATCATCGAGCGACACCCGACCGAAGTGTTCAGCGTCGGAGTGGAGACAGAAACGATGACGTCGAAGGCTCGATCCGGATACCGGCACCCGCTCTACCTTCGTTTTGTCGACGGGAGCCATCTCAAGATCGGCGATGCTCGCGCCCGCCACATGCAAAGCACCACCCATGCAATCGGCTCGGACATTCGAGACCGGTTCATGAGTATCGGTGACCGCATGTCAGATGATCGGGCTCGCTCCCAGATGCTGGTCAGCCAGGCCCAGACCCATGTCGCACGCGGCGACGCCGTGGGCGCCATTCCGCTGTTCAAGAACGCGGTTGCGCTCTTCCCTGATATCGAACGGTTGCAGCTGTATCGACGAATTGGCGACCTGCATCGCAGTTTGGACGAGAACGCCGACGCCGTCGCGGCGTACCGTGCGCATGTCGATCGTTTTCCTGGCGATGCGGACGCGTGGCTCGGCCTGGCCTCGAGCCTCGATGCAATGGCTCGCACCCATCTGGCTGCCGAAGCAAAGCGGGCGGCCGAACAGCTGGCAGCGCCGGCGCATCACACCCAACGCCGAGCGGCGTAGCACCCTCTAGATCCGAACCCATCCGTGCTCGACCTCGAGTTCGGCTTGTTCGTATCCGGGTTCACCGGGGAGCAGCACTTCGTACGCTCCGGCCGGATCGTTGACCCGCACGCGTTTCGGGTCAGGGCGACCGGCGGCAGTTTCCATCAGACTCGACACAGAGGGGTACCGGCCGAGGCAGGCCAGCATCCGATACGTGACCGACATCATCTCCAGTTCACCGGAGCGCCACAGATCCATCGCGTCGGCCGGTCGAAACCATTTCGCGTCATCGAGTTCCTTCGGGTCATGGCGGACCTCCTGACCGGGCGGTGCCTCGGCCACAAAGAACCGGGTGTCGAACCGCCGAGGTGGTCCCACCGGTGTGACGAACCGGGCGACCTCGTGGACCGCGCTCAGATCCAGTCGTAGTTGGTGTGCTGACAGCGCGTCGAAGAACTCTTCATCGTCTCTCGCCGCCGCCGTCCGTACCACCGAGAGCTGCTCGGCTGTGCATGATGCACACGCCAGGACGAGCCCTGCTTCTTCGGCAGTTTCGCGCACGGCTGCGAGCCACCACGCCAGGCCGCCCTCGGATAGATCGAGCATGGTTGACGCTTGTTCATCAGTAAGCCCATCGACCACCGACCCGAACTCTTTATCGGTTTCATCAACCCGCCCACCGGGGAAGACCCACGCGCCCGCGCCGAACGCCATACGTGGGGTGCGCTGGACCAGCAACACTTCAAGTTCGGGGCGATCGGCGACGACCATCAGGGTCGCTGCACTGCGGACCGGTACCTCGGTTGGATCGCCGTCGGCCCAGACGCGTTGGAAGCTGCTCACATGATCACGCTAGGCCACGAGCTACCGGGCCGATGTGTCGACCAGAACCCGTGCTCGTGCCTGTGTGGGCAGCGTCGCGGGAATCTGCGGATCGTTGGCCAGGTAGCGGGCGAGCGCCTCCCGCTTGGATTCACCCGCGACCACCCATAGCTGTTCCTTTGCCCGATCGAGTACGGGCCAGGTGAACGACATCCTCCGACGACCGTTGTACTCGGCCGTCACCGAAACATCGTGATCAACGACGTCGAGTATCGGATCTTCTGGCACCAACGATGCCGTGTGACCATCATCGCCCAACCCCAGTTGGATGAGATCGAAGACCACCGGCGAGCCGGTGACGTCGTCCATCGTGGCGGCGTAGCGGTTGGCGCCGGCAATGAGATCGGGGTCGCTAACGGGCATCAACCAGAGCCCGGCGAGCTTGTGGACGGCGACGAACTCCGGTGTGAGGAGCGCCTCCGACAACATGGTCGCGTTTCGGTCCGAATGCCCGTCGGGCGCGACCCGCTCGTCCACCTGGAAGAGGTGGGTGCGATTCCATTCGATGTCGTCACGGTCCCGTAGAAGTTCCAGCAGCCGTCGCGGGGTCGAGCCGCCGGAGACTGCAAAGACGAACTGACCCCGTTCGGCGATGGCTCTTCCCGCCGCCTCGGCCACGAAGTCGGCCGATCGTTCCGCCAGCGCTTCCCGGTCGGGAAGAACCTCAAGTTGCATTGTCGACGAGGTGCTGCGGCAGCGGTGCGACGCGATCGGCGTCGAGTGGCCCCCAGGATCCGGCCGCATACCGCTCGACCGGCTTCATTGGGCTCAACAAGGGATCGACGATTCGCCAGGCCTCCTCGACGCCGTCCTGGCGAGCGAAGAGCCGTTCGTCGCCGATGAGCGCATCGGCGATGAGCCGCTCATAGGCATCGGGGCCCTCGCCGCCCAGCTCGGTGTGGTAGTCCACGTCGAGGTCGACGTCACGGCTGACCATCGCGAGCCCGGGCACTTTCGCCTGCATCGACAGGTTGATCATGTTGTCCGGTTTCATTCGGAAGCGAAGCCGGTTCGGCTCCGGGCAGTAGTTGTCCTCCGAAAACAACATACGCGGCGGTTGTTTGAACTCGATCATGGCCTCGGTGACGGTCTTGGCCATCGACTTGCCGGCCCGGATGTAGAACGGCACGCCGGCCCAACGCCAGGAATCGATCTCCAGTTGCATGGCGACGAAGGTTTCCGTGTCGGAGTTCTCGGCCACGCCCTTCTCGTCGAGGTACCCCTCGACCTGACCTCGGACGACCAGCTCGGGATCGAGCGGCTTCATGGCTCGGAAGACCTTCACCTTCTCGTCGCGCAGGGCCCGAGGGTCCTTCGTTGATGGCGGTTCCATCGCCATGAGGGCGACGATCTGAAGCAGGTGATTCTGGACAACATCGCGGATGGCGCCGACCTCGTCATAGAACGCTCCTCGACCTTCGAGTCCGAAGGCTTCGGCCATGGTGATGGTGACCGATTCGACGTGGTGCCGATTCCAGATTGGTTCGAGCATGGAGTTCGCGAAGCGGAACACCATCAGGTTCTGTACCGGTTCCTTGCCGAGGAAGTGGTCGATGCGGAAGATCTGCGACTCCCGAAGGTGGCCGGAGAGCGTGTCGTTCAGTTCCCGTGCGCTGGCAAGATCCCGACCGAACGGCTTCTCCACGACCACACGGCCGCTGGCGGTCATGCCCACGCTCGACATTCCCTCCACGACGTCATCAAACAGGAAGGGAGGAATCGCAAGAAAAGACACCGGAACCTGCGCCCCCTCGGTCAGCTCTGAAACCTTCGTCCACGTCGAGGTGTCGGTGTAGTCGCCGGAGATGTATCGCAGCCGGGCGCACAGGCGATCGAGTACGGCGGGGTCGGGGTCTTCGACCTGCTCGTGGATCGATTCCCGCGCTCGGTCGCACAGATCGGCGTCGCTCCACTCGCTGCGGGCAATGCCGACGACGGGAATTTCGAGACGGTCTTCCCTCGTCAGCTCGTAGAGCGCAGGGAAGAGTTTCTTGCGCGCCAAGTCTCCGGACGCGCCGAACAGGAGGAAGGCGTCCGCGGGAGCCGCTGTAGTCATCGCTAGCCCTTCTTCTCGTGGTGCCCGCCAAAGCCCTTGCGCATGGCGGACAACACCTTGTTGGCGAACTCATCCCGGTCGCGGCTGGCAAATCGCTCGAACAACGAGGAGGCGATCGTGTGTGCGGGAATGCCGAGCTCGATTGCGGCCTGCACGGTCCAGCGCCCCTCACCGGAGTCGGACACGCGACCCTCGAACTCATCGAGAGCTGGGTCGATTGCCATGGCCTGCGCGGTCAGGTCGATGAGCCACGAGCTGACGACGGAACCGCGTCGCCATACCTCGGCGACGGCGGCCGGGTCGATGTCATATTGGTAGTACTGCGGGTTCCGAAGTGGAGTGGTCTCCGCGTCGACCTCGCGCGATTCCAGACCGGCGCCTGCGGCCTTGATTATGGCCAGGCCCTCTGCGACTGCGGCCATCATCCCGTATTCAACCCCGTTGTGGACCATCTTCACGAAATGGCCGGCACCGTTGGGGCCGCAGTGCAGCCAGCCCGGCTCACCCGGTCGAAGAGGACCGCCGTCATCCAAGGACCGCTCGGCCGCCGCCACTCCGGGCGCCAGCGTGTCAAAGACCGGAGAGAGGTGTTCGATGACGTCATCCTCTCCACCGATCATGAGCGAGAACCCCCGCTCCAACCCGAACACCCCTCCCGAGGTTCCGATGTCCACATAGTGGATGCCGCGCTCGGACAGCTCCGCCGCTTTGTCCACATCGTCCTGCCACATCGAGTTGCCGCCGTCGATGATGATGTCGCCTTCCTCGAAGTGCTCCGCCACCTTGTCCACGGTCGAACCGGCATACGCCGCGGGCACCATCACCCAGGCCACGCGAGGCGTTTCCAGTGCGGCCGCGAACTCCTCGAGTGTGTGCGTCGGCACCGCTCCCTCCTTGGCAATTTCGTCGACCGGTTCGGGATTGATGTCGTACGCCACCGCGGTGTGGCCGTCGCGCAGCAGCCGTTTGATGAGACCTTGGCCCATGCGACCGATGCCGACCATTCCAACCTGCATGCTCACTCCTTGTTCGAAGGTTCCGCCGCCAACCAATCTACGCGGACCCGATTGTGCCGATCGGCCATGATGGGATCCTCATGAATACGATGCTCATCATTCGAACCACGCCGTCGGACGCGGAGTTCGTGTCGCTTCTGTTGTTTGACGGCGGGGCGCTGGCGGTGGGCGAGCACGAGTCACCGGACGACGGAGAAACTGAGCTCCATGCCGGATTCGAATCCGCTGAAGCGGCAACAACGATGATGTCCGCCCTCGCGCCTCGGTCCATGCGCGTCGTGGCGGTCGAGCCGGACTGGATCGAGAGTCAGCGCGAGGGGTTGCGCCCACTCGAGTTGGGACCATGGCACATACGAACGCCGTGGCACGAGCCGGTCGGGCCGGGAATAGATCTCATCGACCTGATCATCGATCCCGGCGCTGCATTTGGCCATGGACGACACCCCACAAGTCGGCTGGTCCTCGAGGAGTTGCACACGAGCGAGCTCGACGGTCGTCGGGTCCTCGACGTCGGAACCGGCACCGGTGTGCTGGCGATCGCGGCCGCGACCCTCGGCGCGACCGTCGACGCATGCGATCTCTCGGACGTGGCGATTGCTCAGGCCCGCGCCAACATCGCCACCAACGCGCTCTCCGATCGGGTATCGCTTGAGTCGGGTCCGGTGACACCGGAACTGGCGGCGGTCGCCGACCTCGCGGTGGTGAACGTCACAATAGATCAACACCGTTTCATAGCGGATGACCTGCAGGACGTTGATGTCGTTGTGCTTTCCGGCATCCTCGCTCGGCAGGTGGACAGGGCCAGATCCCTCTACCCCCGGCATACGACGGCCCGCGAAACCATGCGAGACGAGTGGGTGTGTCTCCGGTTGGAACGATCCGGTTAGAACCAGGTTCTGGAGACGAACGCAGCGAGAAGCGCCCCGCCGATGACAACTCCCACCATTACGGTGCCGACCAGAATCGCGTTGATCGTCCGGAGGAACAACCGAGAGCGGGAGCGGACCGTCACCTCGTGCCCGGCCGCCAGCCGTTCCATGTGGTTTCGTCGCACCACTTCGCGTTCAGCTCGCAACGCCTGGACCCGCATGATTCGTTCATCCTTCTTGCGAGCTCGACGGATGCGGCCGTCTTGGCGTCCCCCGTAGCGGAGATCCTCCGCTAATTCGATCGGCTCGTCGTCGAACTCCTCCGCCAAGACATCGCGCGGAAACTCATCGCGCTTGACTTCGATCGGCGTGGCTTCAAGCGTGACGTCCGGCTCGATCGCGGCGGCGGTCGGTTCATCCTCCGCGGTTGACTCTTCGATGATCTCCATGGGATCGGGCTCAATGGTGAGGTCGTCGATTGTGCTCTCGATAACCAGGTCGATGGCAGGATCGTCCGGCGGATCGCCAGCTGATGGTGCGTCATCGACGTCGGACGTCTCAACGGGAGGGAGATCCGCGCCGCTGGAGACAGCTCGCCGGAGAGCCGCTCCATCAACCTCGAGCGCAGGTTTCACAGCAGAGAGAATCTGCGACTCCTCGCGAAGGTCGATGGGCTCGTCGAGGTGAATGTCGGTGTCCAGGGGGACGCTCGTGGTCAGATCGATCGGGACCGGCGACGCGGCCTCGTCGTCCTCTGCCATCGCCAGCTGCAGACTGTCACCTGCCGCCATCAAGGCGTTGAAGGACTGCAACGACAGAGAACGAATGCTGGCGTCGTTTTCGGCAAGCTGTGCCCCAAGCACCTCGATGCTCAAACGTTCCGCAGCCAACGTGCTGTTCTCCGCAGCACGGGCGTGCTCGGATCGGGGATCGATCGGATCCAGGGTGCGCTGAAGCGAACGGGCGCTCTCGAGGACACGCCCGGCAACACGCGACAGCTCGATCGAATCAAATGCCGCCGGTTCATCGGTTGCATCGATGAACAGTCGCCATTCATCAAGCACCTCTGTAACTGCAATCTCGCTGCCCACTACATCCCTTTCACTATTCGGCCGAGTGTACGCCGCGGGCGATCATCGTGACCAAGCGTCACCTAGTGTGGTGATCCGACCGAAGGATGTTCCCTTCGATCAAACGAACACGACAAACTACGGAAATCGACCCCGCTGATGCTCATTGCGGCGGGTGCGGCACCGAAGGATACGTATGGCAGAATCGAGCGCGGATCACTACCCATGGCGATGGAAGTTTGCTGACGCCGTGGAAGACCTCTGGTTGCTGCACCGGGGCAAGTTCCTTGGCCTGCTTCTCCTTGGTTTGCTCGGTATCGGCGTGGCTGGATACTTCGCCTTTGACAACGAATCCTCCGACGTCACGGTCACGGACAGCAGCGTCGGCGACGGCGAGAACGAAACGCACGATGGTGGTGCCACCGATGAGACCGACGACGAAGGTCCGATCGGTTCAGGTGCAGATGTCAGCGTGACACCAACAACGTCACGTTCGTCCACCAGCACCACCAGTACGAGCTCCACCACAACGTCGACCACGACGTCGACGACCACGACGTCAACAACGACGACAACCCTTCCCGAGGTCTCCGCCCGCGCCCCCGAATCGCCCGAGCAACTCGCCGCCACCCCACCAGGGGCGATCGCCGATCTTGGTGTCGATACGGTCACTCTCGTCGGCGGGCTACCAACCGATTCGACCGCCGATGAGGTTCTGCAACTGACGTCCTCGGTATTTGAGGGCTTCACCGTGATCGACGAGCAGATCGTCGATGCGAGTTTCCCTCCACCCACGACGGTGCTCTTTCGTCTCTCGGCGCCCGATCTCTTCGGGTACAACCGCAACGACGTCAACGAGGCCTACCTGCCGCTGATCGACCGCATCGCCGCCGCCATGATCGCCGATGACACGTTGACGGTCGACGTCACGGGACACACGGACAGCGAAGGGCCGGCGGGTGGCAACCAGGCCCTGTCGGAACGACGAGCGCAGGCAGCAGCCGACCGCCTCATCGCGAAGGATGTTGCCGCCTCGCGCATCACCGTCGCTGGTCGCGGCGAAGATCAGCCAATTGCCAGCAACGCCACCGAAGAGGGCAGGTTGGCCAACCGTCGTGTCGAGTTCGGGCTGAACCCGTAGCTCTCAGCGAGTGCGCTCGGCCCACCAGGCGTCGAGCCGCGACTCAAGCTCGCCGCGGTCTAGTTGACCTTCCGCACGCTTGATCTCGAGCAGCATGCGCACCGCTTCACCCACGGCGGGCCCGGGCGGGATGTCGAGGTAGGCCATCACGTCGGAGCCATCCATGTCCGGTCGTTCGGCCGCCCGCCGGTCGGCTTCGGCCAGCTCGGCGATTCGGCGTTCGAGGTCGTCCATCGCTGCCTGAATCCCAGCCGCCTTCTGCTTGTTTCTGGTGGTGCAATCGCAGCGAATCAGGTGATTGAGGTCGCCCAGCAGCGGTCCCGCTTCGCGGGCATACCGGCGCACGGCGGAGTCTGACCAGCCATCGCTGTACCCCTTGAACCTCCCCGACATGCGCACGAGTTCACAAACCGTGTCGACCATGTCCTCCGGGAACCCCAAGGCGGTCAGGCGCTTGCGCGTCATACGTGCGCCCACCGCTTCGTGATGCCGGAACGTGACGCCATCGCTGTCGATGCGGCGGGTCCGTGGCTTGCCAACGTCGTGGAACAACGCACCGAGTCGAATCCGGAGATCGGGTTTGGTCTTTCCCACAACAGCGACGGTGTGCGCCAGCACGTCCTTGTGGCGATGGATCGGGTCCTGCTCCATACGCAGGAGGGCCAACTCGGGCGCGAGGTCGTCCATACGGCCAGAATCGAACGCTGACCACAGACTTGGGGTTGGGTCCTCTGGCGCCAAAATCGCGGCGAGTTCCTCGGCTTCGGGGGATGCACTCACAACCGCGAAGGATAGCCACGCATTGCGGTGACGGTCGACGATTGGTTCCGCCCGACTTATCGTGGTGAGGTGTCTGAGTCCCCCACTCCCCCGCGACCACCAGCCGCGCCCTCAGACAGCGGCGCAGCCGCGGCGACCGAGGAGTCCACGGAAAACCCCATCGCCATCGCCGGAATCCTCGTTTCCGTCATGGGGCTGGTGCTCGCCATCATCGTCGTTGGCGGATTCATCGGCCTCACCGGTTTCATCCTCAGCGCGATTGGATACAAACGCAGCAAGGCCGGACTCGATGGTCGCCGGCTCGCGATCGGCGGCATGGTGCTCGGTGTCTTGGCGGTCGCGTTTGCCGTTCTGTCGACGTTCATCATCGTGCAGGCACTCAATGACGGCGACTCGTTTCTCTTCGGGGACTCGGACAGTGCGTTGAACGAGGAGTTCCCACCGGAGGACGACGTCGACCTCGTCGAGTGCCGGGCCAGCAACTCGGGCGCAATTGGTCAGGCGGTGGTGACGATCACCAACAACAGCGACCGCACCGCCGCCTACCTCGTCGACATCGCCTGGGTCGATGACTCGGGGGCGGCCGTCACCTCGTCCGTACGCTCGGCGCCAGCGGAGTCGGGTGAAACGATCGATGTTCGCGTGATTGATCTAACCGGTATGGGCGATCCGGACACCTGCGAGCTCACCCAAATCGACCGCACGGTCAACCCGTTCGGAAGCTAACGCGACCGACGCTCCCGCCGATGGGATGAGGTGAATAGGCGAAAAGCGCTCGGCGGCGGGCTTATGCTGTCCACGACCGCGTGGATAGCGCCCTCGGTGTTGGCCCTTGACCGCGTTGCTGCGGCGACGGGCTCGGTAGCAACCGACATTCCGGTCGCAAGCGGAGGAGCGACCTACATCACTCCGCCGGCCACCATCGCCGAGGGAACCCCCGGTCTTGATTCGAACACGAACACGTGGGTGTTTCAGGAGGTTGGTCCGTTCACGCTGACGGCCGGTCTGGCCGTCAACCGGGTATCCGCCGGCAGCGGCTTCACTGGCAACTCCAACGAGAACGCGACCATCCCGGCCGGAACGCAGATCTGTTCGTTCTACGTGCACGGCGACCGTCTGGATGACAACGGGACGCTGACCGGGACCATGACCTTCGGGAACGCATCCATCATCGGGCTGATCTACCGCACCGCGCAGCTCAACAGCTCGACGTATCTTCAAGCACCCGGAACCACGTACTTCAACGCACCCATGGAGGTCAGCGACCTCATGTGGCTGGATCTCACGCCCGGCGCGAACTCCTTGCGCTGGAGTATGCGTTTTGGTCCCGCGTTGGACGGAATCCGCGTCATCACCAATTGCTGCGCGCCGTAGCGCAGACCGTCAGGGCACGAGTGCTCGGGCAAGTTGGGTCAATTCGGGCAGCTCATATCCCGACGCCGGGTCCTTCACCCGAGCCGAAACGGTGACACCGCCAAGGATCGCCGCCTCCTCGACATCGATCTCGAGACACCAGCGGGAACCCCAGACCGTGTAGTGCACCGTTCGATGGCCGTCATCGGCAATGACCTCGACCCGGTCGCGAGTCGTCCAGTCGTCTCCACTGAGAATCCCGTTGAACCACGCGAGCGCAGCGTCGAGTTTCATCGCTCGATGCAGCTGATTCACGACGGTCCTTGACGCGGTCGTGTCTGTCACGGAAGGCCTTTCCAGGCCCCTTCTCCACCCGTGGGAAACGCACCGTAGTGGAGCGCTCCGGGCAGGTGTTAATCCGCTAGAACGTGATCGTTTCGGCGAACACCATTCCCTGGTCGAGGGTTTTGTGAACCGGACAGCGGGTGGCGATGTCCGCCAGACGCGCCCGCTGATCATCATCGAAGTCGCCATCAATGAAGATCTCCGCCTCGACGTTGTGAAGAAAACCGGAAGCGTCGTCGTCGCAATGTTCGCAGTCGTCGGCGTGGATCTTGTCGTACGTATAAGAGGCCGACACCGATTCCAGCGCCCAGCCTTTGCGTTGGCAATAGAACGAAAGAGTGATGCAGGTACACGCGCCCAGCGCGCCGAGCAGGAGCTCGTACGGGTTCGGGCCGGTATCGGTGCCGTTGAGCTCCAAAGGTTCGTCGGCATGCCAGACGTGTCGCCCGTTTCGCAGCTCAACGACGGCTCCGGCGGTTAGATCTGCAGTAATGGTGGTCATGGCGCCACCGTAGTTTCCGCTGGCCGCCCCGACAGGACTCGTCAGAGGAGGGTGAACTCGATCCGTCGATTCTCGGCTCGTCCCTCTTCAGTGGTGTTGTCTGCGACCGGATTGTTCTCTCCGTACCCGACGGCCACGAGTCGATCGGCGTCGACCCCTTGAGCGATCAGATAGTCGCGAACGGAGTTGGCCCGACGTTCGGACCACCGTTGGTTGCCGTCGGCCGGGCCGATGTCGTCGGTGTGACCGGCGATCTCGAGTTCGGTTGCCTGGTCGGCCTCGAGAATCGCCACGACCTGATCGAGCGTCGCGAGCGACTCCGCCTTGATGTCGGCGGAACTGTCATCAAACTGCACCGGGTCGAGCGCCAGCAGAGCGCCGATCGCGTCGACGGTCTCGTTCGGCGTCCCCGTTGGCTCATCATCCGATTCGTCCACAGGTTCGTCGGTGGGTTCGTCATCGGATGCCGGGTCGTCCGCGGGTTCGTCATCGTCGCTGGCCGGTGGTGTGGTTGCGCTGTCCGGGAGCACCAGCCCATCGATGCCGTGGATCACGCCGTTGTCGGTCGCGATGCGACTTTCCGTAACAGCAACGGGGCCGGATTCCGTTTGCAGAAACAGATCGCCATCGATGACTTCGAAGATCAGTTCCGCGCCGCCCATCGTGACGAGCGGTGCGTCGAGTTCGCGCAATGACGAGGTTTCACCCTCGACCAGGTGGTTCATCGCCACGGCTCGCAGCAGATCCTCGTCGGCCGTGACGGCGGTCAGAAGGTCACGGTCAATCGATGCGAAGACGGCGTTGGGCGGTGCAAAAAAGGTGAACGGTCCAGCACCATCGAGGGTGTCCCGGAGCCCGAGCGATTGAACGACCGCAGTGATCTGGGAGAGGTCGTCGGCGGCCTCGAGCTCGGCACCGATCGTGCTGGTCAGAACTACAGCGGTTGTGGTCGTGGTGACGGTCGCGGGCGCCGTGGTTGGCGGAGCGCTCGTCGTTTCATCGGCGGGTTCGCTCGATGCCGTGGTGGACGTGGACTGCGCGTCATCGGAGTCTTCGGTCGATACGTCAGCCGCGGTCTCATCGGTGTCCGATCCACTCGTGACGAGCCAGGACACGCCGTACAAGAAGGCACCAACTGCCAAGAGGACCATCAGCCATTTCGAGAGACCGCCTCTGCGCCCATTCTCGTCTTCCACGGTCTCCCTTTCGGCCACCAGTTTTTCTCAATGAAAATCCCCGACTTGTCGATGATACGGGCCTATGTCGAGAATTTCCTTTCATGCCAACCGGCTGTGGCCACAAACTCCGCGTCCAGCAACGACAAGACATGACGGATGTGTAACTATTGTTGCCGTCCTGTTACGCCGCCTAAAGGATCACATGCCCTCTGCATCTGCACGTATGTACGCGCTCGCGTCCATAACCGTGTTGTTGGCGACGCTTCTGATGCCGTCCGCGGCTTCGGGACAGGACGATCCTCCGGCCGAGCCGATCGCGAACACCCAGCCGGTTGCCACACCGTGGATCGGCAGCTTTGAGGTGTGGTGTACGGAACGTAATCCCTCCGCTCACGGAGGCTGCACGAACCACCACCGCACACCGGCCGTCGATATCGGAATGGAACTCGGCACACCGATCCATGCGGCTGGCGCCGGCGTGGTCCTCCAAACCGAGCTCGACTGTCGTGCCAGCTGGTGCCGTGGCGGTGCCGGGCTGTTTGTCGAGATCGGCCATTCCGACGGAACATCCTCCCGTTACCTCCACCTCGATGAGGTGCTCGTACGCGACGGCGACATCATCCAGACAGGCCAGATCGTTGGCACCGCGGGCAATACCGGTAGTGCTCGTTCCGTCCATCTGCACTACGACGAACACTTCCCGCGCGGCACCCGCACCCCGTTTGGCCCATTGCTGTCCTGTATCGACGGCGAAGTCGTCCAATACCCCGATGTCCTCGGCTACACGGATTGGCGCGATGTGCCCTACGGATCCATCATCACGAACGAAGACTTCGCCTGCCTCGACGGGGTGGCTCTGACCAGTAGCCCACCCGTGGTATTCGCAGGCGTCGGACACTTCGGAGTCGCTGCGCCCGCCGACGCACTTGGAACCAGCTTCGAGGTGGAACTCACAGCCGTGACCGGCGAAGGCAACCTGGTGACACCCCTTGCGGTCACAACCGAGTCGATTCGCAAACTTGCCGTCACTGATGGATGGACCTACATCGTGCGAATGCGGACGCAATTCGGCACCGTGTTCACGCCGTGGTCAGACCCCGTTGGCTACGACCCGGCCTCCGTCGTCGGCCTCGACACCTGCCTTGGGTACGTCGCTACCTCCACGTTCGGCACCGATGGACCCGACGTTCTGATCGGCACCGACGGCGCCGACGAAATCGCCGCCGGTGCCGGCGACGACGTGATCTGCGGAGGGGCGGGCAACGACGCAATAGACGGCGGTCCCGGCAACGACCTCATCGACGGTGATGTCGGCAACGACACGATTTCCGGAGGCGAAGGCAACGATCGACTCTGGGGTCGACGTGGCGCGGACATCCTCGACGGAGGCGCAGGCCGCGATCGGGTATCGGGCGGCGCAGGGCATGACGACGCAACGGGTGGTACCGGCCCCGACGTCATTCTCGGAGGCGTCGGTCACGACACGGTCCGAGGCTCAGGCGGCAACGACCGCCTCGTCGGCGGAACCGGCAATGATGCGGTGTTTGGTGGAGCGGGGCGCGACCGACTCTTTGGGGGCGATGGCTCAAATCCCTTGGACGGAGGCGCAGGCACCGATCTGTGCGCCGAGCCGGGGGATGCGACCGTCATCAAGTGCGAATACTGAGGTTGGGTTGCGAATTCCGATAGTCATCACCATCCTCACCGCGGCCATGTTGGCCGTCGTGAGCAACCCCGCAACCGCTTCGTCAGCGGGCGGGATCGACACGACCGACCGCCAGGCCGTGCTGGCCAGCTACCTCTCCTCGGTCGAGGACGCTACGCGGATTCATCATCGCTGGACCGGTGACGCGGACGTGTGTGACGGTGGGCAGACGAGTGCCCAGTTCAAAACGGCGACCGTGAGCTCGATCAACTGGTTCCGGGCCATGTCCGGACTCGACGCGGTTTCGCTCGATGCCACGAGCTCCACCGCCGCGCAGGCGGCTGCGGTCATGATGCACGCCGAGGCCGCGTTGGACCACTACCCGGCTTCCGATTGGTCGTGCTATTCGGCGAGCGGCGCGGCGTCTGCCGGTCTCAGCAACCTGACCCTTGGTGTGGCTGGTCCTCGCGGCATCGTGGCCCAGATGGAGGATCCTGGCGCCTCCAATTCGGACTTGGGACATCGACGTTGGCTGATGTACTCACGCCTGGACCGTGTTGGCGTCGGCAACACGTCGTGGGCCAGCGCTATCAGCGTCATCGATGGCATCGGCGCCGAACAACCGGGCCCGACCTGGGTCTCCTGGCCGCCCCATGGCTACACGCCCAACGACATGGTGTTTCCCCGTTGGTCGCTCTCCCACACGGACGGCGCGGACTTCTCGAACGCCACCGTCTCGATGACACGCAACGGCAAGCCCGTGAACGTCAAGCTGCTGCCGGTTGCCACCGGCTTCGGCGACGCAACCCTTGGTTGGGAGCCGCTGAACGCCGATCCCGTGGCCGGTTTCGACACCGTCTACGAGGTCGCGGTGTCCGGAATCACCACCAGCAGCGGGCCTGTGAGTCACCGGTACCAGGTCGTTGCGTTCGATGCCGCCGCTCCGGCGGGCGGATCATTTGAGGACCACACACCGAAATGCCGCTCTCAGGTCGCCACCATTGTCGGTTCGAACCTCAGTGAGACCATCCAGGGCACCCCAGGAGACGACGTCATCGTTGCTTTGGGTGGCAACGACGTGATCTACGGCGGTGGCGGCAACGACATCATCTGTGCCGGCAACGGCAACGACGTCGTCCACGCCGGCGGTGGCCGCGACGTGGTACTTGGTGGACGAGGCCACGACACGATTCGTGGCGGTGCTGGTGATGATCGACTCGACGGTCAGACCGGGCGAGATCGTTTGTCTGGCAACCAGGGCAACGACGAGCTGATCGGTGGACCACAACGCGACGTCATCAGTGGGAACACCGGCTCAGATCTCTGCCGGACCCACCGTCCCGGTTTGCCGTCCACCAACGAGCCGTTGCGCACGTGTGAGCGTTAGCTGACATCCCGGAAGAAGAAGAACCAGGCGAGTGCCGCGATCAACCCGAGAATAATCGCGGACTTCAGGAAGCCCTTCACAAATCCCCACGCCGCTCCGGCCAGGCTCAGCAGGCCAATGATGATGAGCACAGCCGTCAACCCGGGATTCGACGCGGCTGTCTCCGCGAGGCTGTCGGGGACCTTGTCGGCGAGATCCGGTCGCAACTCCTCGAGTGTTTCCGTCGGGATCCGGTCGATCGCCCCGCTTTTTAACTGTTCGACGATGTCTTCGGGCAGCGCGTCGACCACCTCCGGAGGTAGGGAATCGAGCGGGGAGGATTCGTCTGACTGAGCGAGCTGGGCCATGATGTAAGTCTGGCATTTCCTCGCTTGGAGGAGGTGCCAGACTTACATCTGTTCATGAACGCCCGTCCAACACTCGGTTATTCGCCGCGCATGGGGTCGCAGGGCTATTCCGCGCGCCGAGGCGCAGATCTGCCTCGCCTCTGGATCATTGTCGGCGGTGTGGTATTTGCGCTGCTGCTGCTGCTGTTCATCATCGGATCGACGAGCAGCACGGACGAAGCGCAGGCGGACGAGGATCGCACGGAAATCACCGAGATCGTTGCTTCCTCACTCACGCGGGTTGGCTACGGCGACGTAGGTGTTCGAGTCGAAGGTCGCAAGGTGACGCTGAGTGGTGAAGTGCCAACACGGGCCGATGTGGTGGCGGCCGGCGCCGTGGTCAACAGCATTTCGCAGGTGGCTACGGTCGACAACCGGCTGACCTTCGCCGGCCAGCCAGAGCTCGGCGACCTCGGCGAGAACATCGACGCCGTGCAAACAAGTCCGATCACCGGTGGCGCCGTTTCCAAGGTTGAGTTGCAGCTTCAGGCGAGCCTTTCCGGGGTCGCCGCCCGTGACCCCATCCGATTTGAAACGGGCAGCAATCTGCTCACTGCCGATTCCGCGCCGACGATCGCACAAATAGCTCAGGTTATGGTGAACAATCCTCAGCTTCGGGTGGAAATCGGCGGCCACACCGACAGCGATGGTGAGGAGGAAGCGAACCTCGTTCTGTCCCAGTCGCGGGCTGATGCCGTCGTTTCCGCATTGGTGGCTGCGGGCGTGGAGAGTGACCGCATGATTGCGGTTGGGTACGGCGAAGCGGACCCGGTCGACAGCAACGAGACACGCGAAGGCAAGGCCCGCAATCGCCGCATCGAATTCCTCGTCCTGCTGTAACACCTCGGGACTTCCGCCCGAGATCCGCGGATGCCTCCATGGGCCTCCGCCGAGGGCTCCGGCCCCTAACGCTCTTCGCGGAAGATGACGTGTTTGCGAACGACCGGGTCGAACTTCTTGAGCTCGATACGTTCGCGGGTGTTCGTCTTGTTCTTGGTGGTCCAGTACTGGTAACCGGTACCGGCGGTGGAACGAAGTTTGATGATGGGACGCTTGTCGCTGGCCATTAGATCTTCTGTCCGTTCCGGCGCATGTCGGCAACGACGCTCTCGATGCCGCGCTTGTCGATGGTCTTGATGCCCTTGGTGGACACGGTCAACGTGATCCACTTCTTCTCGGACGGAATGTAATAACGCTTCTTCTGGATATTTGGATCCCAGCGGCGGTTCGTGCGGCGATGCGAGTGCGACACGTTCTTGCCGAACGATGGCTTCTTTCCAGTTACTTGACACACACGTGACATGTCACAAATCCTTGATTCTCGAACGATTTCGGTCCGTACCAGCGAGATGGGGCTGTTGGGGCCAAGAGACAAGGCTAATGCCGATGCCGCGGATTCACCACTCGCGACAGTTACCCGGACGAGCCGAGCGTGACATCAATTTCGATGAGCTCACCCTGACGAAGGATCCCAAGGGTGATTGATGTGCCCGGAGCGTTGTCGATGACCTGGGCCCGCAACTGGCGGCCACCTTTGGTCGCTTGTCCGTCGACCGAAACCACGAGATCGCCGACCTCCACGCCGCCGTCGTCGGCAGCCGAATCGGGGACGACGGAGTCGATGAGGGCACCGGGCTGACCATCAGCCGATGGCAGGGTCTGCACACCCAGAAGAGCGAGCCGGACATCCTCGCCGGCCAGAATCTGATCGGCCACGATCGTCGCAAGATCAATGCTGATGGCGAAGCCCACTCCTGCGCTCGAACCGGACTCCGTGAAGATGAGGTCGTTGATGCCCACGACTCGTCCGTCGAGGTCGATCAGCGGACCACCGGAGTTGCCGGGGTTGATGGGGGCGTCTGTCTGCACCATCGAGACGTCGTTGACGACCCGGTCAACACCACTGATGATTCCGGCGGTCACGGTCTGCTCGAATCCGAAGGGGCTGCCGACGGCCACGCTGAGCTGGCCCACACGAATGTCGTCCACATCGGCGATCGGGGCCGCCACGAGATCGAGCCCTTCGGGGTCGATGTTCACGACGGCGACATCGGTGAAGCTGTCCGCGCCGACGACCGTTCCGTCGAGCACCGTGCCGTCGTAGAGGCGAACCTCCACCTGCGTGGCGGTGCCGACGACGTGCGCGGCGGTCAGGATTGTTCCGTCCTCGTCGATGATCACACCGCTGCCCAGGCCGTTCTGCAGCGAAAGCTGCACCACCGATGGGGCGATCTTGGCTGCAGCTTCCGCGAACGGCTCACCGGAGAAGGGATTGTCATCGCCGATGGTCGGCTCGACGTTGTCGGGGGTGATCGTGTTGGACGCCGCCGGAATGGTCGTCGACACGGTCTCAGCCGGTCCATCGAGGACCGGTTCGGTGGCGACCGATGTCGAGTCGGCGACGTTGCTCGCAATGGCCCAGGACAGAAGACCGGACAAGGCGATGGTCGCGAGCGCCAGGAGCGCGAGCGGCCACAGGCGGCGCTTGGCCTCCTCTGCCTGAGGTGCAGGACTGGTGGGTAGAGGGGCGGCGGCCGTGATCGAACGGGCAGGAGTCGGCGCCGCCGCGACAGGACGACCCGTGGTGGTTGGAACCGGGCCATCCGGCGGGTTTGCGGTGGTCGCAGCAGTCGGGGCGATGTGCCCGCCCCAGGGTGTTACCCGGTCGGTGGAGCCACCGACAGCGGGCGCTGGTGCAGAAACGTCCGGGAAAGGGGCGGCCTCGGCGGGGCGGTCGGCGGCCCGCCACGTGTCCGACGTTGGCTTCGACGCGGCCAAAGGCTCGGTGGTGGGCGGCGCAACAACAGGAGGCGTCGGTGAGCCATCCTGTGGCGAGTCGCTCCGTGTCACTTCATCCATCAATCGGCCTTTCCAACCTCAGACGCTTTCTACTTCACCCACTCAACCCGTCAAAGGTAAGGCGAAATTTAGAGCGATCTGAAGCATTCCAGAGAACCACAATCGTTGTTCTTATGTTCCTTACGGATCCATCGGCAGCCATGGATGCGATCCAAAGAGCGTTCGCTCTGTCCACGTAGCTGCGATCTACTGTGGGGCCGTGCGCGCCTCGCTTACTGCTGTCCGGGATCTCGCGGTGGCATCGTCATCGTCATCGTCATGGAAGGTCACGGGCGGGCGCCCACTGTTCGAACTGTCGGACACACCCGAACCCGGCTGGTATTTCGTCCGCACCGACCTCGAAGGGGCCACCACGCTGAAGCCAGAGCCAGGCGCTCCAGCCGTGGCGTCGCCCATTGCGCTTCGGTTCCTCCCGGAACGCGGCTCCGTACCGCTCGCCCGTCGTCCGGTTCCAGAGGTCGCCGGTCGGCGAGGTCGGGTCGTTCACGTCCCGGAGGGAACGAGGCGCATCCATCTGGAGGTGTCGCCGTGGCTGGATTCGGTGACCGTGTCTCACGTCGAGCTGCGCAAACTGCCCTCCATGGTGGCCGCGTCGATGATGTCCGCTGACGTCGCCGCATCAGGTTTCGCCGGGTCAACCGACCGAGACGTCCTGATTGACGATCTGCGTTCTGCCCAGGCGAAGGGCGGGGTCCGGGACGCATTGCAGCAAGTGGCGGTCGCCTACGAACACCTGCAGCATCGTCGGGCGGGCGACAGCGTCGACTACGCGTCCTGGCGCGTGCGCAACGCCGTCATCTTCGACGACGACGCCGACCGGCTTCGAGCTCGTGTCACCGCACATTTCGGCGACACGACACCACTGATCTCGATCGTCATGCCGGTCTACGAGCCGAACGATCGCTGGCTTCAGGCTGCGATCGAGTCGGTGCGAGCCCAGGTGTATGAGAACTGGCAGCTCTGCATCGTGGATGATGCCTCTCCTGGAGCGACGGCGCGGCGGGTGCTCGAACAGGCCGCTGCGAGCGACGACCGTATCGTTGTGCACTTCCGCAGGGCGAATGGTCACATCGCCGCCGCCACCAACGACGGACTGGGACTTGCGGCGGGAAGGTTCGTGGGCTTCATGGATCACGATGACGAGCTCGCTCCCTTTGCTCTCGCCGTCGTCGCACTGGCCAGTGACGAGGCCGACATCCTCTACACGGACGAGGACAAAGTGGATTCCACGGGACGACACTTCGATCCCCACTGCAAGCCGTCGTGGAATCCAGAGCTCCTGCTCGGCCAGAACTACATGTCTCACCTCACCGTCATGCGACGATCGCTGATCGATCAGATCGGCGATCTTCGCGAAGGCTTCGACGGATCGCAGGACCACGACCTTCTTCTGAGAGCCACGGCGGCGACCACCGCCGACCGCATCGTGCACGTGCCGTACATCGCCTACCACTGGCGAGCGATCGCGGGCAGCACGGCCCAGGCCGCGGATGAGAAGTCGTACACGGAGGATGCGTCAAAGGCCGCACTCCGCGACCGGCTGGGAGACGGCTGGAAGGTGGGCGACGCCGCCGCGCCCACCGCCTACCGGTGCACCCCGCCCCTGCTCGACTTCCCGCTGGTCTCAATCATCATTCCGACGCGCGATTCCGTGGATCTGCTCCGGCAATGTACGGAGAGCCTCGCTCGCACGACCTACCCCGCCTTCGAGATCATCGTCGTCGACAACGATTCGACCGATCCACAGACGCTCGAGTGGCTGGAGGCATTCGACAACGGCCACGACCACCGGGTTGTACGCCACCCGGGTGTATTCAACTTTTCCGCAGTGAACAATGCCGCCGCTCGCACCGCAAACGGGGAACTCCTTTGCCTGCTGAACAACGACACCGAGGTGATCGAACCGGAGTGGCTGAGTGAAATGGTGCGCTGGATTCAACAGCCGGACGTCGGCATCGTCGGGGCCAAGCTGCTGTACCCGAACGACACGATTCAGCACGCCGGCGTCGTTCTGGGGCTTGGTGGTTTGGCCGGCCATGGACATCACCAACTCGGCCGGGATGAGTACGGCTACTTCAGTCGGTTGACGATGACCCACGAGGTTGGTGCCGTCACCGGGGCGTGTCTCTTGACCCGCCGGGACACGTGGTCCGAGCTCGGTGGGCTCGATGAAGAGCTGGCGGTTGCGTTCAACGACATCGACTACTGCCTTCGTGTCCGCCATGTTGCCGAGCAGCGAATCCTGTGGACGCCACATGCACTGCTTTACCACCACGAGAGTGTGAGCCGCGGAGCAGAGGATGATCCGGTCAAGGTGGCGCGGTTCAACGCCGAGGTCGACACGGTGATCGAGCGGTGGGGGGAACAACTCGCGGAAGACCCGGCCTACTCCCCCAACCTGTCCCTCGACGCGGATTCGTTCACGCTGGCCCGCGCACCACGGTTGGTACCACCATGGCAGGACCTCGACGGGTGACGATCCTTGTTGTCATGGCGATGGGAGCCGAGGCCGCGCCCATCGTGCGATCGATGAGTCTTTCGGTCGTTGATGACGCCCCGCCACCGATGGTCTGGTTCGAAGGTTCCGGACTCGTGATCGCGGTGAACGGCATCGATCCGGTGCATCGCGTCGACTCAATCGGCACAACACCGGCTGCGCTCAGTACTGCGGCTGCGCTGGCCCGATTCAAACCCGACATCGTGATCTCCGCCGGTACCGCCGGGGGGTTTGTATCGCGGGGTGGCTACATCGGTCAGGTGATCGTCGCGAACGGTCCCGTCATCCACCACGACCGCCGCGTGCCACTGGGAGGCTTCGAGGCGTACGCGCAGGGCCACTATCCCACGATGGATCTGCAAAAGGTCACGGAACGGCTGGGGTTCACCGCCGGGCCGTGCTCCACCGGAGATTCCCTCGACGCGCCACCACTCGATCTGGCGGCGATGGACACCCACGGCACCATCGCGAAGGACATGGAAGCCGCGGCGGTTGCGGGGGTTGCCGCCCGTTCGTCCATTCCGTTCACCGCGTTCAAGGTGATCACCGACCTCGTCGACTCGCCCGAGCCGACCGCCAAGCAATTCATGGCGAACCTCGAGGTGGCCAGCGCAACGTTGGCGGTAGCGCTGCCAGTATTCCTCACCGAGCTCAACGGCTAGTCTCGCCATATGAAGGTTGCTG
This sequence comes from Acidimicrobiales bacterium, assembly GCA_004282895.1. Taxonomy (GTDB): domain Bacteria; phylum Actinomycetota; class Acidimicrobiia; order Acidimicrobiales; family SHLQ01; genus SHLQ01. The sequence continues at coordinate 996 of SHLQ01000007.1, read as the reverse complement.
TACTTGGTGGTGGATCATGGGGCACGACGGTCGCCAGCTTGTGCGCCCACAATGCGCCGACGACGATCTATGCGCGTCGTCCCGAGGTGGTTGAGGGCATCAATCAGAGAAACGAGAACCCGAGGTATCTGCCGGGCTTCGGACTGCACAACTCATTGGTCGCATCACCCACGATCGCCGGCGCGGCATCGGACGCGGACGTGCTCGTCATGGGTGTCGCCTCCGCGGGGTTTGCAGACACGCTGACCGAGGTGGCGCCACTGATCTCCGCGGACGTACCGATCGTTTCGCTGGCCAAGGGCCTGGACCGTGACACCGGCAAACGTATGACCGAGTTGATCTCGGATGTGTTGCCGGACAACCCGGTCGGTGTTCTCACCGGACCGAACCTTGCGAAGGAGATCCTTGCGGGTCACGCGGCCGCGACGGTTATTGCCTTCGACGACGTGTCCCTTGCCGAGGAGCTGCAGGGGATCTTCGCGACCGACGTGTTCCGGGTGTACACCAACCCCGACCGCATCGGCTGCGAGTTGGGTGGCGCGCTCAAGAATGTGATCGCGATCGCCGCGGGCATGGCCGGCGGATTGGGCACCGGCGACAACACGCTGGCCGCCGTCATCACCCGTGGCCTCGCCGAGTTGACCCGACTTGGAATTGCGCTGGGTGGACACGAGAACACGTTCATGGGTCTGGCCGGGATGGGTGACTTGTTGGCCACCTGTATGAGCCCGCAAAGCCGCAACCGCACCGTCGGGTTCGAGCTGGGCAAGGGGCGTTCACTCGACGAGATCGTCGAGGAGATGCAGCAGGTGGCCGAAGGACTGAAGTCCGCGCCAGTCGTCGCCGAGCTCGGACGCCAGCACGGCGTCGATCTGCCGATCTGCAACGAGGTGTGCGCCGTCGTGGCCGAAGGTCGTACCGCTCGCGAGGTCTACAAAGGCCTCCTCCGACGCCCCCAACAGGACGAAGTCGACCGCCACTGAGCCAAAAAGGGGT
>SHLQ01000078.1 GCA_004282895.1 Acidimicrobiales bacterium | reverse complement strand
TCATTCCCGGTTGCACAAGAACGCCCGGTACGAGTTCATTGGTTTCGCTGTTACACCAGCCGGCCATTAACCGGTCGCGCAGGCCAACCCGCGTGGAAATAGAATTGATATCTTTGGAACTCACACTGGTTCTCCCTGGATGGACTTCACCGAACTGGATGCTCCTGAACACCTTTGCGCCGACGATCGCCGCTCCCTGGATCGTGTTCAGGCCGACGCCACCAGCGCCCACAACGACGACGGTCGAGTGTTCGTCGGCGGACGACGTGTTTGTTACCGCGCCCACCCCGGTGATCACGCCGCAGGCCAGAAGCGAGGCGACGGTCCAGTCGATGTCGTCGGGGATGGTCACGACCTGACTGTGATCGACGACCACCTCATCCGCGAAGGCGCCGCAGTTCATCTCGGCATGGACATCCTCGCCAGCCGAGTTCGAGAATCGTTTCGTCTGGTCAGCGTCGAAGCGAGCTGAACAGAACACCTCGTTGCCGCGCTGACACTGGCTGCACTCGCCGCAATACCGAATGAGCGTGACGACCACCCGATCTTCAACCGCGACGTCGGTGACGTCCGAGCCGATCGCTCGCACAGTGCCTGCAGCTTCGTGGCCGTAGACCGTCGGCAGATACCCACCCCATGCCCCTTCGGCGTAGTGGATGTCGCTGTGGCAGACCGCACACGCGGCGATGTCGACGTGCACATCATCAGGGCCGACATCTCGAAGCGATACCTCCTCGATCTCGAGGGGGTTTCCAAATTCACGACACACGGCTGCACGCATGTTGGGCAGTGTACGTTTTATCGAATGACGACGCCTCTCTCGGTTCTGGATCTCTCCGTTGTTCCCAAGGGGACAACCTCAACTGATGCGTTACTCGCAACGACTCGGTTGGCGCAACGGGCCGACAAGCTCGGCTTCACCCGCTTCTGGGTCGCCGAACACCACAACATGGACGCCGTGGCGAGCACCGAACCTGCAGTGCTCATCGCGCACCTGGCCGCATCCACGGATCGCATCAACGTCGGTTCCGGTGGAGTGATGTTGCCCAACCATGCGCCGCTGGTTGTTGCCGAACAGTTCGCCATGTTGGAGGCGTTGCACCCCGGTCGGATCGACCTTGGCATCGGTCGAGCACCCGGCACCGATCACTTCACCGCCCGGGCGCTTCGACGCAACACCGATGGCAGCGAGGACGAGGACTTCCCCCAGCACGTTCTCGAGGTGATGGCACTTCTCGGCGACGCTCGGATGGAAGGTGGTCTGGCAGAGCACTTTCGGGCCACGCCGGTCGCGACGACCTCACCAACAGTCGCCCTGCTCGGCTCGAGCGGATTCAGCGCCCAGTTGGCGGGCATGCTCGGTCTGCCGTTCGGATTCGCCCACCATTTCGGCATGGGCGGAACCTCCGCGGCCTGCGACACCTATCGGGAGTTCTTCAAGCCGTCGCCAATTCTCGACGAGCCCCACCTCATCGTCACCGCGGTCGCCCTCGCGGCCGAAACAAAGGAGGAGGCACAACGCCTGCTGGCACCGCACCAGGTCTTCAAACACGGCCTACGCACGGGTCGTATGTTTGGCCTCTTCCCCACCGACGAAGCGCTCGCTCACCCCGTGTATGACGAAGCGGTTTCCGCCGGCACGAACGCCGTCTGGGGAACGGGTGCCGATGTTGCGGAGGGTCTGTTGAAACTCGGCGCCGAACACGATGCCACCGAGTTGATGATCAGCATCCCCGCCACCGACCCTGACGAGCGGCTCGCAAGCCTCGAACGAACGGCGGCTGCGTGGTGGGCCTAGAGGCGATCATCGCCACGGGTTTTGAAGCACCCATCGAGCAGGTGGGTGAACCACTCGCTCTTGCCATCATGCAGGGCGGCGAGGTCACCACCGAACGGTATGCGCCGAACGTCGACGCCGACGAGAAACTCATCTCCTGGTCGATGGGTAAGTCGATAACCCAAGCGCTTATCGGCATCGCCGCGGCCGAGGGCACTATTGATGTTGACGCGCCGGCTGCGGTTAGCGAGTGGAGCGACCCCGACGATCCCCGGGCCGCGATCACGGTCGATCACCTGCTGCGGATGACTTCTGGCCTTTCGTTCGCCGAGGATTATGTCGATGACCAGGCCAGCGACTGCCTGGCCATGTTGTTCGGCGAAGGCAAGGACGATTGCGCGGCCTACGCGGCCAGTCAGCCGCTCATCGCCGATCCGGGAACAACGTTCAACTACAGCAGCGGCACCACCAACATCCTGTGCCGCCTACTTGGCGACATCTACGGACGTGACGACGCGTTCTCCGCCTGGGCCGACAGCGTCCTCTTCCACCGCATCGGCATGGACGTTGACCTAACTTTCGATGCCGCGGGCACCTGGACCGGTTCGAGCTTTCTGCACGCAACCGCACGCGACTTCGTCACGTTCGGCCAGTTGTATCTGCAAGACGGCAGGTGGGGAGACGATCAGGTGCTGCCCTCCGGCTGGGTCGAGTATGCGAGCACGAAGCAAGCCGAAAACGACGAAGGCACCGGATACGGCGCCCATTGGTGGATGCGGGACAACCAACCCGGCGTGTTTCAGGCCAGCGGCTACGAGTGTCAACGCATCATCGTCGACCCACGGTCCGACAGTGTTGTCGTGCGCCTTGGCAAGACCCCGATCGAACTCGCCCCCAATGTCGATGCGTGGCTGGACGAGATCCTTGCGGAACTCCTCTGATCTAGGGCTTGATGATGAGTCGGCAGGACCAGTCGAGGCGCACGAGCAACGGCTTTGGCTGACACGTCTCAAGGAAGTCATCAACGGCCTTGCGGGCGCCCTTCCACGTGCCGTAGTCGTCGATCAACACGACCCCACCGGTGACCACTCGTTCGTAGAGCACCTCCAGTTCGACCTTCGTGGATTCGTAGAAGTCGGTGTCGAGCCGCAGCAAGGCGATCTCGTCGGGAACCGCTGACTTCAGGGTTCGCTCCACCAGTCCCTCGACGTAGCGGATGCGGTCCTCCGGGTAGCCGGTGGTCGCGATGTTGCGTTTGACCTCGGCCAACCCGGCGGCATTCCAGTCGGTCGACACCAGACCGGTTCGTTCGGCCTCGAACAGATCCGCCGCGTCACCTTCGGTGTCGGACACGTCGTACTCGGTCGGTGGCGGCATCCCTTCATAGGTGTCGTACAGCCAGATCTCGCGGTCGGTCGCGTCGTGGGACACCAGCCGCATGAGCGCAGCCATGGCGCTGCCGCCCTTCCACACGCCGGCCTCGACGATGGCCCCGGCGATGTCGTTCTCCACCAGGTAGTCGATCGTCTTCTGCAGCGCATACAACCGCTCATAGGACGTCTGTGTGAACGGCATGACCTGATGGATGACGTCGTGGGTATCCGCCTCCATGTCCTTCGGAATAATCCGAGTCTCGTGTTTGCGGCTGATCTCGTAGCCAGTCTTCTCGAACGCGTCGTGTGCTTTCTTCTTCAGGTTGTGAAAGCGGATGTTCGGCGACGAATTCATGCTCCGTAGTATTCGTCCTGAAGATCCAGAATCGTGGGATGGGTGTCCGGTGCGAGCGTTCGCCGCATCTCCATTCCCGGCGCGACAACACCTTCGCTGATGACCTTCGCGTACGGACCCGGCCGGCGAGCGTCCCGGAAGCGTTGAATCCACTTGTCGACACCCATGTGGCCGGAGAACGTGTTGCAGGGAATTCGTGGACTGGTCAGCTCGAGCTCCACCTCCCCGATCGTGAAGCGGTCGCCCGCACGTAGCGGTTCGGGGCCGAACGAGTCGACGGTGAGGTTCTCCCCGAATTGGCCGGGCACCAGAGTGCGCCCGCCCAGCTCGTTCGTCCAGAAGTCGTAGTCCTCCATGCTGTAGAGGTACACGGCCGCATTGATTCCGCCGTGGTGTTCGGTGTCGACGATGGCGTCGTCGACCAACCCCAGAGCGCCAACCATGGCCTCCGCTACCGGTTGTTTGTTGATGCCGCTGATCATGGGCCGTGAGGCTCCAATCACCGGCTCTGCCGTACCCACGTTTACGGAAACGATCTTCATGTCAGTTCTCCCAGGATCTTCTGCACGTTACGCAGCCCCTCCGCCAATTGGTCGGCGAGGGTCTTGAGTTCGGTTTGCGCCAGATCGACCGTGATCGGCACGTCGAGTTGCACCGGCACGTCGACGTTGACCGGCACCGTCTCGTTGAGCGGCACCTCGACATCGAGCTGAATGGGCACGTCAACGTTGACCGGCACAGACACGTCCACGGGAACCTGGAAGCCCAACCCGGTGTCGATCTCGATGGTGGTGTCGACCACCTGATCGATGACGACGATCTCGTCGATCGGGAACGAGAACGTGCGGTCGATCACGATGTCGGTGTCGATGGCGATCATCTCGTCCACGGCGACCTGGAAATCGAGCGTCGACGTTCCGAACTCCTCCAGCTCCGTGATCGCTTGATTAAGTCCATCGGAGATCGTGGGTTCGAGCTCAGCCAGCTGACGCGTGAGCTCGATCACCTGGGCGCTGACGATCGCTGACCCCGCTGCGCCTTGTTCGACCCGTTCCAAGTCGGCGCGGGTCTGCGCCAGCTCGTCCTTGGTGTCCTGCAGCGACGAGTTGAGCATCCACAGCCCGATGAGCGTCCCGACAAGCGCGACCCCCATCAGTGCGATCACGGGCGTGAGCCGGCTGTTGGTTTCTTCCATAACTTCTCCTGTAGTGCGATGCATGAATACTGCGGTGCCAATGCCGAGGATCGTGACGACGGCGGCAGCGATGAACGTTTCCGAGATGGCTTCGGCGGTCAAGGTGGCCGCTGCTTCCGTGATGGCCTCCTGGAACCCGGGATCGGTGATCGGTGGGAGATCCAACTGCGCCCGCAACGTGTTGAAGCGGGACAAACCCCACGCCGTCAGGGCCGCCAGCCCAACGCTTAGGCCGATGAGTCGTATCACCATGACCATCGACGCGGCGGCACCACGCTGCTCGGGCGGTGCCGCATCCACGACAGCCGCGGTTGTCGGCGCGAACACCAAACCAAGTCCAGCGCCAAGGATTGCCAACTGAACGGCGGCACCCACGTAACCGATGTCCGGGTCCCAGGTGGCCCCCATGATCGCCAACGCGATCGCGGCGAGCACAAGCCCGAGAAGTGTGGGGGCCCGATACCCGGCCCACTCGGTGAGCCGCCCACCGAACCACGAGGTGACCGCCATCGCGGCAGTCAACGATGCCAGAACCCACCCCGCGATGACAGCAGCGCGTTCAAGATCGACTTCGATCGCGTTGATGAAGATCGGCACGTCCACCATGGCGATGACGAGTGCGGCACCGACCAGGAAGTTGACGAGAAGGGCGATACGAAGTTGTGTGCCTCGGAAGAACCCGGGCTCGACCAGAGGATCATCCGTCGAACGCTGATGTCGCACGAAGGCGAAGCCGAGCACGAGCGCCACGGGGTACAACAGCCGGAAATCGAAGCCCGACCCACCCTGCAACTCGTCGAGGCCCGAGACACTTTGAATCTCGGCGTTGCCGAGCAATGCCAGATCGAGCGCGATCAGGGTGAGGGCGAGTAGTACAGCGCCCAGCCAGTCGACACGATCCGCGCGACGAGAGTCTTCGAGGCCGTCGAGCGCCCACCAGACGAGCGCCATACCGATCAGCGCCAACGGAATGTTCAACCAGAACTGCCACCGCCAGTCGAGGAACCGGACGAGCATGGCGCCATACAGCGGCCCCCACACCCAGCCGAGTGTTTCGATCGCCCCGAGTGAACCGAGCGCCCGGGCGCGACGATCTTCGGGGAAGACATCACCAACCACGGCCAATGCCACCGGCACCATTGCGCCGCCGCCAATCGCGGTGAGAACCCGACCGATGTAGAACGGCCCCAATGAAGACGACAGCGGGATGACGATCGTCCCGACGAGGAACACGCCGTAGGCCATGAGAAAGAGACGACGACGGCCGATGACATCACTCAACCGACCGGCGATCGGCATGACCGCAACGAACGCGATCAGGTAGACGTTGACGATCCACGCGGCGTCATCGAGCCCGTCGGGAAGGGTGAGGCCGAGGTCGTTGATGATCGGCCGAAGCATCGTCGTGACGACGGTGAGGTCGTCCGCAGCCACGAAGACGGCGAAACCAACAACGGCGAGGATCGTCCGTGGCGATCGGGTCTCCGCCGCTTGCGGCAACGGGGTCTGCCAGCGATCAGACATCGAGGGTCGGGTCGGTGATGTCGAAGGCCTCCCCGTAGTCCCGCAGCTCGAGCACCCAGTCGCTGGACTCGCCCTCCCACTCGGTCGTGAACTCGATTGCCGTCACCTGCGCGGTGACCGGATGAATCCACAGATCGAGGTCGACATCCTGACCTCTCACGAGACCCGCCGTGATGGACTGCATCGCCTCCGCGGGCGCGGTGCCGGTCAGGTGATAACGGGTTCCATCGCGCTGCTCTTCGGCCACGAACGCTATGTCGGTGAGCCCCTCGATGAGTGGTTGCCACCCGTCCTTGGGGTCGAAGAACAGGCTCGGATCGATGTCGAAGCCAGGCGGCAGCGTCTCGAAGGTGCCGGTGACGGGATTCGACATCCAGACTTCGTCGTCGATGGCGACGGCGCCGATCTTGGTGCCAAGGCTGCCGTTCACCGTGATTTCGAGGATCGCATCGGCGGACCCGGGGGCGCTGAAGCGACCGTCCAACGCATCGAGGCTCATACTCTCTGCCGCGTCGATGAACACCGGCGCTTCGGTGCGGGCGAGCGTGAATCGTACGCTGGTCACGGATCCCATGGCGTCCGAGGTCAGCTGCTGAAGCGCGACCGGGTCGGTGTCCAGTTTCTCGCCCCCGAGGTCCTCCGACGAGCCGCACGCGCCCGCGAGCAGCGCGAGGCCAAGGAAGAATGGGAGCAGGCGCCGCACAGGTTCGTCAGGCGCCGCTCATCGTGATGTCGTCGATCACGACGCTGACACCGGCCGCAGACATCGGGAGCCATTCCGTGTCGTTACCGATGGCGGTGATGTCCCCGAGCATCTTCTGCAGCGTGGAAGCAATGGTGATTTCGCGGACTGGTTCGGCCAGCGATCCGTTGCGAATACGAAGTCCTTCGGCACCCGTGGAGAAATCGCCGGACACCGGATTCACACCAGAGTGGATACCGGCCACACCCTGGATGAGCACGCCGTTGTCGATGCCGGCAATGAGTTCCTCCTGGGACTGTGTGCCGGGAAGCAGCTGCAGCGCCCGTGTGCCCACACCAGGCACCGAGGAGAAGTCCCGAATGGCTGACCCTGTACTTGTTGTTTCCGCCTTGCGAGCGGTGTAGGCGTTGTGCACGAACATGGCCAGCTGGCCCGCGTCGACGAGTACGTTGCGACGGCTGGCGAGCCCTTCGCCATCGGTTTCGCTGGCGCTGAACATGTCGGTGTTTGTGGGGTCATCGACCAACGTGAACAACGGCGATGCGACCGCATCCCCAAGACGGTCGGCGAACAGGCTGTAGCCCTTCTGCACCGCTTCACCGGACATTGTGCCGCCGAGGATGCTGAGGAACTGCGCGGTGACGAACGGATCGAATATGACCGTGACCCGCTCGGTCGCGGGCTGGGTGGCACCGAGCATGCGGGTGGCCCGATCGGCCGCGTCGGCAGCGGCCGCGTCGATGTCGAGCTCGGCCGGGTTTCGACCGACGCTGAACCCGAATCCGAGCTGGGTGTCATCGTCCTCGGTGGCCAGCGCATAGGCCATGACATAGGCCGACATCTCCTTGGAGGTAGAGCGAATCCCGGACGTCGACGCCAGTGCGGACTCCCGGGTGCCGTCGACGTAGTCCGCCGACTCCATACCCGAGATACGCGAGTCGGCTGCTCGGGTTTTGGCCTCCAACTCGACGGCCATTGCGATCTTGTCTTCGGTGGGGATGTTCAGCGCAGCCGGGTTGTACAGGCCCAGGTCTGGCACGGGCACGCCGTCGGGATTGGCGAGTCCGAGGTTCTCGTCGACCGTGCCAAAGGCGGCGTTGTCGCGGGCATCGGCCAGTGTCTCCGCCAGCACGTCCTCGTCGAGGGTCCCGGCCCAGGCGAAACCCTGCTTGTCGTCGGCGAGTACCCGAACACCAACCCCAAAGGACTCGGCCGCGGTGAACTGTTCGACCTCACCCTCATAGACCCGGATCTCGGTGTCCCGGTCGTGCACGACCACAACTTCGACGTCCTCGTTGTCGTGCGCCCACGAGAGCACGGTTTCTGCGATGTCCTGCAATTCAGCCACGAATAGACCCTACGCAACTCAGAACAGGAACACGCCGAGTCGCACGGTGTACCCGCACATAACCGACCAGAACAGGATGGCGAACGATCGTTCACTCGTGCGTTTGTTGAAGGTCGAACCCGTCCATGTTCCCAGGATCATGAGGGGAACCGCGGCGGCGGCCGTCACCAATGAAGAGGTTCCCAGCAGCTGCGCGTCCGTGAAGATTGCCGCCTTCGTGGCGTCGCCGGCGAACGACGCCAACGACGCGGCGCCAACGAAGTGCTGCCGATCGAGGTCGAGATTGCGGATGGCCGCCCCTTTGAGTGGGCCGGACGTGCCGGAGAAGCCACTGGACGCACCCGAGACGAAGGCGAGCAGCGGCGCAAAGCCGGTACGGAACGCCTCGAGCTTGAGTCGCTCCGCAATCATCGTGGTGGCGAACATCACGATCACCGCCACGGTCACGAGCACCGTCGAGGCGCGGACGAGCAGGGCCGATCCAATCGCCGCCCCAATCATGATCAACAGGATGATCGGTGCGGCCTTGCGAAATGGCAGCGTCCGTCGGTAGGCGTAGATCTTGGCGACGTTGTTGCTTGCCAGCAGCAGCGCGGCAAGTGCAACCCCTTCCTTGGTGCCCAGGAACAGCGCGAGTGTCGGGACGAGAAGCAACGAACCGCCGAGACCCGCCGACGCCGAGATGGCGAACGACAGGTACACCGCGACGAGCACGACGATGGTGAGCAGGATTTCCATATGGGGGGTTTGGTTGGCCTAGGTGCCGACGATATCCATTCCGGACTCGGCCAGCGTGCTGTTCAGGTTGGCGACTTCACCGGCCAGGACACCGTCGAGCTTCGACAGAAGCTCATCGGCCTGACCGGACAGCTTGGCGAACACGTCGTGGGACTGTTTCGTCGGAGCGCTGTCCGCGCTCGAGACCACCGGTGGCAGTCCGACAAGCTTCTCGAACAACTGCTCGCGATAGTTCAGCGTGTCTCCTTCGGATTTGAACTCGGCCTGCACCAAGGAACCCTCGACGTCCGCCAGAGCGCGGCGGGCGGCGTCGATGGCATCGCCGAGGTCTTCGGACTCGTCACCACCCTGGAGGCGGTCACGCCAACCGTCCAACTGCGCGGTGATGCGGCGGCAGGTGTTGACGCCGTCAACGACGCGGCCGATCGTCGCCTGGATGTCGAGCAGGAGCGTCTGTTGTTCGCGGAGATCGTCGACCGTCACGTCGATCCGAGGGTCGGTAACCAGCGTAAACGACTGGCTCATCTCTGTTCCGCTCACGGTGAGCGTTGCGGTGTAGGCGCCTGGCAGTACGAGCGGACCCCCGGCCCGGCCGTGGAACTCCGAGTCATCCATCTTCGGTCCGTCGGGCAGCACCATCGGCCACAGGAAGGTATTCATCCCTTCCGCGGCAGTGAGGTACAGACCGTGACGGTCCTTCTTCTCCTCGGGGATGTCGCTGGTGAAGCTGATTACTTCGCCACCATCATCATCGGTGATCGCGAGCGTGATTGGCTCGGATGGTGCGCCATCCAGGAAGTAGTTGATCGTGACGCCGTGCGGAACGTCATCGCCCGCGTCGATCATGTGCTTCACCTTGTGGCCCGTGTCCTGCTCTTCGAGAAGGAACGTCGCGTTCTGACCCAAAGTCACGTGGTAGTTCTTGCCGCCAGGACGGCCCCAGAATCCGGCAAAGATGTGCTCGGGCACCCGCACCGTGTCCCGGGGTTTGAACAGGTGGTCTCCGGCCGGCTCGCCCTCGGCCAGCTCATGCAATGGCGTGACATCGTCGAGGATCCAGAAGGATCGCCCGTGGGTGCCAATGACCAGGTCATCGTTCTTGACGACGAGGTCGTAGACCGGGCCGACCGGCAGGTTGCCCTGCATCGGCTGCCAGTTGTCCCCGTCATCGAACGAGACGTAGACCCCCAGCTCCGTGCCCACATAGAGCAGGCCGCGCCGCTTCGGATCTTCGCGAATCACTCGGCAGAAGTCATCGGCGGGAAGGCCGTTGGTGATCGCGGTCCAGTTCTGACCGAGGTCGGTCGTCTTGTAGACGTACGGCGCATAGTCGCCATGCTTATGGCGCGCCGCGGTCATGTAGATCGCCCCGTCCTCGTGTGGCGATTCCGCCAGCATCGTGATCTGGGTGAACTTCTCCATCTCCGGCGGAGTGACCTCAGCCCAACTGCCGCCGTCATCGGTGCTGACATGCACACGACCGTCGTCTGAGCCAGTCATCAGGACACCTTCGCGATGTGCGGACACCACCATCGAGAAGATCGTGGCGTACATTTCGGCGCCGGCGCTGTCCATGGTCAGGGGGCCGGAAACGCCCATGGTCTCGGGGTCGGCATGGGTGAGATCCGGGCTGATCGTCTCCCAGCTTTGTCCCTCGTCCGTCGACTTGAACACCTTGTTGCCGGCCACGTAGAGCTGCTCGGCGTCGTGCGGTGAATAGACGATGGGATAGGTCCACTGGAAACGGATGTCTGAGCTGTTGCCGTCGTGATACCCCTCGGGCCACACGCTGATCAGCTGAATCTGTTTCGACACGTGGTCGTACTTCTGCAGCGAGTCGCCGCCTCCGGGCGAGCTGCCAATGGCACCGACCATAACCGTGTTCGGATCCCCGGGTTTCGGCGCGATGTACCCGCTCTCGCCGGTGCCGGCGGCGTAACAATCGGCCCAGGTGATCGCCCCGGTGTGGGTGCGCGACGGGACGGCGATGCTCGAGTTGTCCTGCTGCGTTCCGTAGACCATGTAGGGGTATTGGTCGTCAACTGCGACATGGTAGAACTGCGCCGTCAACTGGTTGTAGATCGTCGACCACGACCGGCCCTCGTTGAGCGACACGAACGCGCCGCCGTCATCGCAGGCGATCATGCGATGGGGGTCGTTCGGATCGATCCACAGATCGTGGTTGTCACCGTGGGGGGTGTGGAACTCCTCGAACTCCTTGCCGCCGTCGATCGACTTCCATGCCTTCATGTCCATCACATACACGGTGTCGGGGTCGGTCGGGTGGGCGATGACGTGCATGTAGTACCACGGGCGCCAGGCGAGCTCGGCCTTGGACGACACCTTCTCCCAATCGTCGCCGCGGTTGTCCGAGCGGTAGAGGCCGCGCTTGCGACCTTCCGCCTCCACGAGGGCCCACACACGGTCGGGCTGCGCGGGCGAGATCGAAACACCGATCTTGCCGAGGGTGCCTTCAGGCATCCCGGGATTGGTGCTGATGTTCTCCCAGGTGTCACCGCCATCGAAGGAGCGCCACAGCCCGCTGCCCGGACCACCGCTGTTGATGGACCAGAAGTTGCGGCGAGCCTCCCACGTCGTGGCGAAGATGATCCGTGGATTTGTCGGATCGAGCGAGAGGTCAACCGCGCCGGCGTTCTCCGCCACATGCAGCACCAACGCCCAGGTCTTGCCCCCGTCGTGCGTGCGGTACACGCCGCGTTCGGCGTTGTCCTTGGCGGAGTGCCCGAGCGCCGCCACCCAGACGGTGTCCGGATCTTCGGGGTGAATGCAGATCTCGCCGATGTGGCGGGTCTCCTTGAGGCCGAGGTGGCTCCAGGTCTTGCCGCCATCGGTCGACCGGTACATACCGTCGCCGTGCGTGACGTCGATACGGATGGTGGATTCGCCCATGCCCGCATAGATGACGTTCGGGTCGCTTGGCGCCACGGCGAGCGCACCAACCGACGCCGTGCCCATCTGCCCGTCCGAGATGTTCTCCCAATACAGACCGGCATCGTCGGTCTTCCACACGCCTCCGGCGACGGCACCGAAGTAGAACGTCGATCGCTCAACCGGGTCGGCGGCAATGGCAACAACTCGGCCACCTCGCGTCGGACCGATACAGCGGTACTTCAAGGCGGACAGGTAACTCGAGTCGATCATCGTTTCCCCCAACGTGGCTCTGGACCCCCTTGCCTATCAGCGACCACCCTCCCCGGTCCAACCTCTGGGGTCGCGCCTCACTAGGTACAAGGTTGGTGGCGCAGCATGGGGTCGGGCCTCACTAGGTACAAGGTTGGTGCGGCAGCCTGGGGTCGGGCCTCATTAGGTACAAGTTTCGCCCTCACGCAATCAGGGCGCCAGTCAGTTTCTTCACGCTTTGCGCGTAGGCAGGGTTCTGCAGAAGACGACGATGTCGACTAGCCGCTGCCCCTGCGCTATTCGAAGTGGCGTAGCTGAACAGCTGGGCAATCTCCCTCAGCGGCATCGCACTGAGCTCCTGACACAATCCGATCGCCAGCGTTCGAGCCTCGCAGACTCGCCCTGCCGAAGGCGCGACCAGCTCGCCCACCCCCACACCAAAGGCCTCGGACACCGCCAACAGAATCTCTGCGTTCGACACCCGTGGAGTTGTTCGTCGGTAGTGTGCGGCAGTCTCGGCGCTCTGCTCTTGTGCAGCCATCCATCGGCTGACGAACTCCGCCGATCCGACCGCCGCCGCGCTCGTATCGTGGGGCGGCATTGGCGGAATATCAACCCGCTGAACCGTATCCTGTTGAAGCTGTGCGGCCGTCCGAATTCCGCTGAGGCGGAGTGCATCGTCATAGAGCCAGTGAGGCCTCTGTCGCCATGAGTTAGCAAAGATTGGGTAGCTCGACCATTTCCAATCCTCAGGACTGCCCACGAGCTCGGCATCCACTGGATTTCGATGGACGTAGCGCACGACCCGGTGCAAATACCCCTCGGAGTCCACGATCCTCGAGAGAAACCGACCGCGAAACAAGGGTCCGTCGAAGCCATGGCGACGATTGAAACGCTGGGCGAAAACGCCGTCGATGTAGTGGAACGCGCTGCTCAGCCGACCCTCCCGAGACCTAGCGAAGACGTGGTAGTGGTTGCCCATCAGCGCAAAGGCGTTGACCTCGATTCCAAAGCGATCGTGAGCCACAGCCAGCAGACGCAGAAACCCGACACGGTCCTCTTCCCCAAGAAAGATCGCTTGCTTTCGTGCTCCTCGATTCACGACATGGTGCCAAGCACCGGGGTGGTCGATTCGTAGCGATCGAGCCATTGCAGTTCTCCCATACCCAGGGACGACGGGGGAAGTGCGACGAACACAACCTACAGATGGCCAGTGACAACCTTGTACCTAATGAGGCCCGACCCCAGCAGGTCTGGGGAACCTTGTACTAAGTGAGGCCCGACCCCGGGTTGGTGGTTTTGGCGGCGTTGGTCCACGCGGCGTGCATCGCGGCGTACCGACCACCGGCACGGACCAGTTCTGCATGGGCGCCCTGCTCGATCAGCCGCCCGTCATCGAACACGAGGACAAGATCGGCGGCCTCCGCCGTCGACATGCGGTGCGCAATGGAAACGACCGTGCGGCCTTCGCTCAACCGGTCGATCGCGCGGGTCAGCGCAAGGTCTGTCTGAGGATCAACCGATGAGGTTGCTTCATCCAGGATGAGCAACCCCGGGTCGGCCACGGCCGCCCGCGCAAAGCTCACGAGCTGCCTCTCACCGACGGAGAGCAGCTCACCCCGCTCGCCAATCGGCGTATCCAAACCTTCGGGCAGTCCGTCTACCCAGGAGCGCAGGCCGAGGACGTCGATCGCGGCCTCGATATCACTGTCCGACGCGCCTTCACGTCCGTAGCCAATGTTGCGACGAATGGTGGTGTCGAAGAGAAAACCGTCCTGCGGCACAAGGCGGACCGCACGGTGGCGAGCGTCAGATGCGAGCTCCGTCATCGGTACTCCGCCGAGCAGGATAGAACCCTCAGTTGGGTCGGCCAGGCGAACCAACAAACGCGCAAACGTGCTCTTGCCTGATCCGGTCTCACCCACGATTGCCACCCGAACTCCGGCGGGGATCGTGACATTCACGTCGTGCAGAACCGGATCGCTGTCGCGATAGGCGAACCCGACGGCTTCGGCGCCGATGCTCAGTGCACCTTCCGGAGCGTCGAGCCCGGTTTCCGGGTCGAGATCTTCGATGGGGCGGTCCAGAAGGTTGAGCACCTTGCGCCAGCCAGCGACCGCCTCCTGCGCCTTGTTGATGGTCTCCCCCAGCTCCGCCACCGGGCTGTGCAGCAGGGTCGTGAACGCTAGAAGACCGACCAACTCGCCTGCGCTCAACCCGAGTGCATCTCGCTGAGTAGCGCCGACGACCAACACGGTCGCCATCATGAACGCACCGATCAGATCACCCACCACGAATATGCCGGACATGTAGATGTTGGCTCGAAGGCCGGCTCGATACCGCTGCTCGGAGACCCCATCGAGCCGTTCCTGCATTCGATCCTGCGCGTTGTAGGCGCGCACAACCTCGGCACCGGTGAGCGTCTCGGAATAGGCACCGAGCAGGTTGCCAACCGCAGTGCGTTTCGCATCGTGGGCGGCGATCATACGATGCCGCACCCAGCGAATGACAAAAACAGCCGGCAGGAAAGCCACAAGCGACAGCAAGGCCAGCTGCCAGGAGTAGACCGCCATTGCGACGAAGACGC
The DNA here is from genome assembly GCA_004282895.1 of Acidimicrobiales bacterium. Taxonomy (GTDB): domain Bacteria; phylum Actinomycetota; class Acidimicrobiia; order Acidimicrobiales; family SHLQ01; genus SHLQ01. Next base: position 408 of record SHLQ01000078.1, on the reverse strand, counting down.
CGACGATGACCACGGGGGCAACCATCCAGGTGAACATGCCCCAATCGGCGAAGCGGGTCAGCGCATCAACATCGCTCGTGACCCTGCTGACGAGGATGCCCGTTGCCTGCTCGTTGTGATCGGCCAGTGACAGTCGATGTACGTGATCGAACGCCAGCATCCGGAGTCGCTTCAGGGCGGCCTCTGCCCGCGAAATCAAACGACGTTTTGCGATCACACCGAGCAGTTCGCTGACAATAACCACGATGATGCCGAGCACTCCCAGCAGAACAACGGTGTTCACGTCAACGTCGCCGGTGGTGAGTCCACCTCGATCGATCGCGAGTTGGATGACGATCGGGATCGCGAGCTTTCCGAGGGCGTGGGCAAGACCCACCAGCACCGTGATGCGGATCCCTTGGAGCAATT
>SHLQ01000077.1 GCA_004282895.1 Acidimicrobiales bacterium | reverse complement strand
CCGGCCGGTCTCCACGAAGCCATGATGCTCATACAACGCGATGGCAGCATCGTTTCCTTCGAACACGCCAAGATCAATCCAGTTGAGAAAGGGTTGCCCTCGGGCAAAGTTGATGGCGGTCTCAAGGAGTGCTCGCCCGTGGCCCTGTGACCGGTAGGGCCGGAGCAGGCCCATCCCAAGTCCGACCCGATGTAGCGCAGACACGAGGAACATGCTCGAGATCTCACAATGGCCAACGAGCACACCGTCGTCGATCAACCCCCAACACCGGGCCCATTCCGGTTCACCAACCGCGAGCGCCCAGCTCGTGCGACGGCGTTCCATGCTTGGACCTGGGGCAAAGGGAGCGTCCTCCCCATAGGGCATGAAGATCGGGTCTCCGTCGGTGCCCGACTCGCGTGCGTGTTCTTGCATGTGTGCCGCGTACCGATCCACGTCGTCGGGCGTCAGCAGTTGAATCGATGTCACGCTCCGTGCGTTTGGCCGACCACCGAGTTCGGCGTGAAGATGGCGACCAGGCGGCCCTCGTCGATCATCGCTTGGCGGTACTCGTCCCAATCCGGATGGGCCTGGCCGGCAACGCGTTCGTAGTACTTCACGAGCAGGTCCGACGTGTTGTCGTCAACTGCAGTGGTGACGTCGGAAAGTTCCACGGTGCCGTCGAATGACAGGTAACTCCACGAACCAGGATCGGTGAGGTGCAGCACCACCCGCGGGTCTCGGCGCATGTTCGCGGTCTTCGCCCGATCGGCGGTGACCGACATCCAGACGGCACCATCGACCACGGTGTACACGATGTCGGACGACTGCGCTCGACCATCACGTCGAATCGTGATCAGGACACCGTTCTTGCGTTGGCCGGCCCAATCGAGTGCAGCTTCAAGTTCCATGATGCTCAGCCTACGTGCTGGTCGATGAGCACCGGGTTGCCATCCGGGTCGACGAGCACAAACGACGCCGGTCCCGCGTCGGAGTCTCCGGTTGTGTCCTGTTCGATGCCGAAACCGTTGTCGACCAGTGCCCGGTGGATCTCCCGAACGTCGGTGTACTCGGGCAGCTCCGACGCATCCTGATCCCATCCCGGATTGAACGTGAGCATCGGTTTGTCGAACATCCCATGGAACAGGCCGATGATGGCCGCTCCGTTCACGAGAATCGTCCACGATTCCCCGTCCCCTCCCATTGCCGTGAACCCGAGCTTCTCGTAGAAATCGGTCGAGGCGGCGAGATCGGCAACCGGAAGGCTCACCGAGAATGCGCCCAGCGATGATGCGCTCATGATTTTCTCCTTCGTATCGGTAGGGCCGACAGTAGTTGGATCACGAGGGGATCCGGGCAGACTCAGTCGGTGAACTCGAAGGCTGCGCTCCTGCTGGTCGCCGTCACCAGTGGGTTCGTGCTCGTGCTCGAGATCCTGGCCGGTCGGCTCATGGCGCCCTACATCGGTGTTTCCTTGGACACGTTCACCGGCATCATCGGCACGATCCTCGCGGGTATTGCTGCGGGTGCTGCCGTTGGTGGTGCATTGGCCGACCGTCGAGACCCGGTACGACTCATCGCGCAGGCATTGTTCTACGGCGGCGGCTTGACGTGGCTCTCGATCCCGATCGTCTCGGCCCTCGGTCCAAACCTCGGCAGCGGACCTGTCGCCATTGTGACGCTGTCCGCGTGTGCCTTCTTTCTTCCGGCGGCCGTTCTGAGCGGAATCGGGCCCATGGTGGCGAAACTGCAGCTGGCGAGCATCAACGAGACCGGAGCGGTGATCGGGCGGCTCTCCGCGGCCAGCACCTTTGGCGCGCTCGTCGGTACGTTCGGTACGGGCTTCGTACTGATCGCATTGCTCGGTGTTCGCACGATCATCATCATCGTGGGAGCCGCGCTGGTGCTTGCCGGCGTCTTCGTGTTCTGGCGGTCGGGTCGGGCACGACCGCAGCCGGTCGACATTGCCGCAGTGGTATTGGCCGCCGTTGTTGGGCTGGCCGTTGGCTCGCCCTGCGACCACCAGACGGACTACTACTGCGTGCGCATCGTTGCCGATGCCGACGTTGATCCCGACGGCCGGCCAGGAGGTCGCAGCCTCTACCTCGATCAGCTACGAAACGCTCACGTAGACCTCAACGACCCGACGTACCTCGACATTCGATACATGAGACTCTTCGCGGACGTTACGGCCGAACTCCCCGACGGTCCCATCGACGTGCTGCATGTTGGTGGAGGCGGATTCTCACTACCTCGCTACATCTCGGCCATCCGCCCGGGTTCGACGAACACCGTTCTCGAACTCGACGAGGATCTCGTCACGATTGCATATGACGAATTGGGACTGAGCGACGCCGACGAGCTCGACATTCGCACAGGGGACGCACGGTTGCATCTCGACGATCTCTCGACGGACAGCTTCGACCTGATTGTCGGTGACGCCTACAGCGGAGCATCCGTGCCATGGCACCTGACCACTGTCGAGGTAATCGAGGAATTCGATCGACTACTGCGTTCCGACGGCGTCTATGTCATGAACGTGATCGATGGAAACGAGAGTCGGTTCGCACGCGCACAACTGGCCACACTGGCCGAGCGTTTTGAAGCCCTCGCCGTAATCGAACCGGAGGACGGCGTTCCGGATTTCCCTGTCAACCAAGTCCTGATCGCGGCTCACGGACCCATTTTGGCGCCGCAGATCGACGCCGAGGACGGGCAGTTGGTCACCGGTGAGGCGGTGCAGGCATTCATCGGCAACGCTCGAATCCTGACCGACGACTTCGCGCCAGCCGATCAGCTTCTCGAATAGGCCACTGCTAGGCGGTAGGTTGGCGTCATGATCAGTACCGCACCATTTGGACACACCGGACACGACAGCAGCCGGATCATCTTCGGGGCCGCCGGCCTCTGGTCGAAGGACTGGGGACAGGAGTGGGCCACGGCCCTGCTCGACACAGTGGTGTCGTCCGGCGTCAACCACCTCGACACGGCTGCGTCGTATGGCGACAGCGAGATCCTGATGGCGCCGTGGCTGGCGGCGACGACCGACGGTCGCCGCAACCGCGACCGCGTGTTTCTTGCGACCAAGACGGATCAGCGCGAAGGCGATGCGGCTCGCCGACAACTCGAACTGTCGCTGGAACGGCTCGGCGTCGACTCCGTCGATCTTCTGCAGCTGCACAATCTGGTCGAAGACGACGAATGGGACATGGTGCACGCCGCCGGTGGCGCACTCCCCGCAATGATTGCGGCCCGCGACGAAGGCCTCGTCCGCCACCTTGGCGTCACCGGCCACGGCACGCGGATCGCCGGCATGCATCTGCGTAGCCTCGAGGCCCACGACTACGACTCGGTTCTCCTTCCCTACAACGCGCCTTTGATGCAGCTCCCGACGTATCGCCACGACGTCAAGCAGCTCCTTGCCGTCTGTCGAGACCGCAACGTTGCCGTTCAGACCATCAAGTCGATCGCTCGGCGCCGTTGGCCGACCGATGGGTCCTCGGACGTTGACGAACAACGCAGCTGGTACCAGCCCCTACGCGAGGCCGGTGCAATTGAACGGGCCATGCGTTACGTACTTGCAGAGGACGATCTGTTTCTCAACACGTCCAGCGACACCCGTTTGATGAGCGAGATGCTCGCCGCCGCCGAAGCGATCTTCACCTCGGAGATTCATGCTCCGAACGCGGAGGAATTGGCCGCGGACTCCGCCGCCTTCGACATGGCGCCGCTGTTCGACGGCGCGGAACTCGAACGAATCTGACGACGCGTCCCGTTAGAGGGGTCGGGGTGTGGACTTCGGGATCCGGCGGCCGCTGATGTTGGTTGGTCGGAGCCGCACCCACACGGGGTCATTGGAATTTGGCGCCCACGGATGCAGACCAATCTGGTTCAGGCGGTCCTCGTCGTCATCGTCGGTCACCATCGTGATCATGCCTTCGATCAGGACACTCCAGCCGGTTCGGCCGATGTCGTCCCACTGGTCCACTTCGAAGGAGACCGGCCGCTCCATCGATGCCACGCCGAACTTTGCTCCCCGCCCCGTGCGAAAGGCGATCTGGTGGTCGACGACGGCGTAGTTGACGGGCAGAACCTTCGCTTCTCCCTCATGTACGAAGGCGAGTCGACCAATCGGTGTCGCGTCGAGCAGCGACCAACATTGACGGTCAGAGAGAATTTCGAGGCCGTTGCGGTCTGCGGGTGGCTTTCCGGATGAGTCCATGTATTCACGAAATCACGCACGCCAGTCCAGCCGTAGGGGCACAAGTCCCTTGTCGATGTGCACTTTGTGGCTCGGAACGCTAAACAGGCTGTACCAGTCTTCCGACCTGAAGAAGGTGGATATGTACGCGAGCCCTGAGCCAACAGATGAACGCGCCAACCCTCTGACGAGTGTGCCCGAAGTCGAAATTCCTGAAGTCGGAACTCCCGAGCTCAGCCCCGAGCAGCGCATCGCGCAGCTGGAAGCGGAACTCGAAGAAGTGAATCTCCGGTCGCGTCGACTCGAGAAGCGGGAAGCGTCCGAACTCTACCTCCAGCCGTATCAGGTGGAACTGCTCAAACTGCAGCGCCACCTCGAGCAGACGAATCAGCGAATGATTGTGTTGTTCGAAGGGCGGGATGCCTCGGGCAAGGGCGGCACCATCCGTCGAGTCACGCGCTACATGAACGTTAAGCACTACCGCGTGGTTGCCATGGGCAAACCAACGGAGGATCAGCGCTCCCAGTGGTACCTCCAGCGATATGTCGCCGAGTTCCCCCGCGGCGGAGAAATGGTGTTGTTCGATCGGAGTTGGTACAACCGCGCCATGGTCGAGCCGATATTTGGCTTCTGCACCGAGAAGGAACACAAGGACTTTCTCCGTGGTGTCGTCGGCTTCGAGAAGGACCTGGTGCGACAGGGAACGATTCTGTTGAAGTTGTACTTCTCGGTCTCCAAGAAGGAGCAGCAACGACGATTCGAACGACGCCGTGATGACCCATTGCGCCAGTGGAAGCTCAGCGAGATCGACGTCCAGGCCCAGGAGCATTGGGACGACTTCACCGAGAAGAAATACGAGATGTTGCGTCGTACCCATACGCCCGCAACGCCGTGGACGATCATCCGCTCGGAGAACAAACAGAAGGCCCGTATCAACGCGCTTCGCGTCATCCTCGACTCCGTTGACTACGAAGACCGCAACCCCGAGCTCGACTACGTCCCCAGCAAGAAGATCGTCATCTCCGGCGCGGCGGAGGTTGACCTCATGGAAGCGGATCGTGTCCGCAAGGGGCGATTCCGTCAGTGAGTGGTCGGCTGAAGAAAGACATCTACGAATCCGAGCTTGCACGGCTGCAACGCGAGCTCGTCAAACTCCAGGAGTGGGTCCGATCAGAGGGCCTTCGGGTCTGTGTGCTGTTCGAAGGACGCGATGCTGCGGGCAAGGGTGGCGCAATCAAGCGCATCGTGGAACGTACGAACCCGCGTGTGGTCCGGGTCGTCGCTCTGGACAAACCGAGCGGCCGCGAGCTGACCCAGTGGTATTTCCAGCGGTACGTCGCCCATCTGCCTGCGGCCGGAGAGATGGTCCTCTTTGATCGCAGTTGGTACAACCGGGCTGGCGTGGAACGAGTCATGGGGTTCTGCTCAGACGACGAGTACGAGGAGTTCCTGCGATCTGCCCCCGAATTCGAAGCCATGCTGCAGCGCTCGGGCATCATCGTCATCAAATTCTGGTTTTCCGTCAGTGACGACGAACAGGAGAAACGTTTCGCCGAGCGCGTGGGTAACCCCGAGAAGCGATGGAAGCTCAGCAACATCGACCTCGATTCGCGACGACGGTGGGTCGAATACAGCAGGGCCAAGGACGTCATGTTCCAGCGAACCGACACCCCAGACTCACCATGGTGGGTGGTTGATGCCGACGACAAACGTCGGGCCCGCCTGAACTGCATCCATCACCTGCTCGAAGCGATTCCCTACCACGACCTCACGTCCGAAGCGCTTGAGCTTCCGGAGCGTCAGGAGATGGAATACCTGCGTCCACCGATGGAGTCGCAACGGTTCGTGTTCAACCACTATCCCTAAGCGGTGATGTGGCGAACGAGCACTTTCTTCCTCCGGTAGCGCCCTACGACACCGGCACGCTCGCCGTCGACGAACCACATGTTCTGTATTGGGAACAGGTTGGACAGCCCGACGGCGAACCGATTCTTTTTCTTCACGGCGGTCCCGGCGCCGGGAGCACCGAGACCGATCGCCGGTTCTTCGACGCCGACCACTTTCGGGTGGTGCTCTTTGATCAGCGGGGCTGCGGACGATCGACCCCGATTGGGGAAATCACCGCCAACACCATCGACGACCTCGTTCGCGACATCGAACGCCTTCGACAGGAACTGGGAATTGATACGTGGCATGTGTTCGGCGGATCCTGGGGCAGCACCTTGGCGTTGTACTACGCCCAAGCTCATCCCGCCGTCGTACGAAGTCTGATCCTGCGTGGCATCTGGATGATGCGCGACGAGGAAATCGACTGGTGGTTGTACAAGGTGCGGTTCATCTACCCGGAGACATGGCGGGAATTCGCCGAACACATCCCCATAGAGGAACGCGGCGACCTGCTCGGTGCGTATCGGCGGCGCCTTGACTCGGCCGACCCCACCGCGGCAATGGCCGCAGCCAGAGCCTGGAGTGTGTACGAGGGGAGCTGTTGCACCCTGCTCCCGAACCCGGAGTTCACCGAGCACTTCGAGAATGATGATGTCGCGTGGGCCGTGGCGCGGCTCGAAGCGCACTACTTTGCGACGGCCGAGCTCGGAAACCGTCTCCTCGATGGCGTCGAAGCGATTCGCCACATTCCCACGCACGTCGTCCACGGTCGCTACGACATCATTTGTCCGGTGAAGAACGCGTTGGACCTTCAGGCCGAGTGGCCTGAGGCGACCTATGAAATCGTGCCCGATGCGGGGCATTCCTCCCACGAGCCTGGCATCACCAAAGCATTGATTGCCGCAACGAACCGGGTACGCGATCACGGCGTTCCCTAGGATTCGGGCATGCAGCTCGAACTCTTCCCCGAAGACTGGTCCCGCGCACTCGCGATAGTCGCCCATCCGGACGATATGGAATACGGCTCAGCCGCCGCCGTTGCCCGGTGGACGCAACAGGGCAAGGACATCAGCTACCTCCTCGTGACCCGCGGCGAAGCGGGCATCTTCTCCCTACCTCCGGGTGAAGTCGGACCAAAACGTGAGGCCGAGCAACGGGAGAGCTGTCGCGTCGTTGGTGTCGCCGAGGTCGATTTCCTTGATCATCCCGACGGCCTGGTCGAAAACAACCTTGCACTTCGTCGCGACCTGACGGAATCGATCCGCACCCATCAGCCCGAGGTCCTGCTCTCGATCAACCACCACGACAGCTGGGGTGGACCCAGCTGGAATCATCCGGACCACCGTGCGGTTGGCCGGGCGATTCTCGACGCCGCCCGAGACGCCGCCAACCCGTGGTTGTTCGGCGACACGAAGTTCGGTGCCTGGGAAGGCGTCCGCTTCGCGGCATTCAACGCCTCACCCACTCCAACCCACGCCGTGGATGTGACAGAGACGATGGAGAGCGGGGTGGAGTCGCTGCTCTGTCACGCGCTGTATCTGGAGAACCTCGACGGGGACATGGCCGACGCCGGTGCGTTCCTCCGCCAACATGCCGCCGAGGTCGGGCCGCAGATCGGCGTCGAACTCGCCACTAGCTTCGAGATCGTCAACCTGTAGTCTTCGCATTGTGGTGCTCGCTCCCGATCCCGACCGTCTGGCGGCAGTGGAACGGGCATGGAGCCATCTCACGACCGCCGGCCCGGTGCTGACTGCGGACGAGCGGCAGCATGTCATCAACGAAGCTCGACGAGCATGGGCCGGGGCAGAATCACCCGGTGCCGATTCCGGAGTTGCCGGCGAGGCGACGTTCTGGCTGGCCGTGGATGCGGAGGGCCTAACCGCTGAGGTCGTGGCCGAGTTCGAAGCCCAAGGCCTCGATCGGCTCGCATATCTGGAGATCGTCGGCATCGTCGGACTGCTCGCCAACGTCGACTTCTACATGCAGGGCTTGGGGCGTGAGCTCCTCGCGCTGCCTGAACCGAGCGACGACGAGCCCAGCGGTGAGATCGCGGCCGACACCGAGGACGGGTATCTCTGGGTTCCCAGTGTGGGAACACCCAGCGCGCCGACGGTTCTGGATGCCCTGCCGTCCGAAGGTCGGGCGTTGCGTGACCTCCATGAACCGATGTACGTCGACATGTCCCAGATCGGCAACGGGCACTACGCCGACGCTCTCACCAAAGCCCAGATCGAATGGCTCGCGGCCCGGACGTCTTATCTCAATGAGTGTTTCTATTGACTACTGGCCCACACCGCCTTCCTCCGTCGGAGTGCAGAAGCAACGAATGACATCATCGACATCACAACCGTCGCGTCGGGCGACGCGCCGGACCTGCCCGGCGGAGCGGAACTCGCTGCGCTGGCCAGAGCCCTCGGCACCCGCTGGACGGAAGACCTCTCGCCTGAACGAGACGCAGTGGTGGCTGCGCTCGGAAGCGCCGCTGCGGAACGGGCGGTAGGGGTTATCGCGACGTTCCAGATGATGAACCGACTGCTGGACGGAGTTGGCGCCCCCGTCAGCTCGCAACACAATGCGCTGGCGATGGAGCTCGGCTTTCAACCGGAGGACATCAACCGATAGGTCTCGCACTTTTGAGCCGGTCGCTGTGCTCATGTAGCTCTACACAGGGGACATCCGGCCCATACGTACATGGAAGCTCCGTGGTACTCATGTTGTCTGTGAGTACTGAACCCTCGGGATCAAACGAGATCCGCGCCGACTGGCCAGAGCTTTCGGCCGATGTCGCGCACCGCAAACGCCTTGCGAGGCGCGTGGCAAATCGCGCTGGGGATCACAAAGATCAGCTGCTGGCTACGGTGTCGAGCAACTTGGCCGACCTTGCCGGTCGTATCGCCGCTCGGGAGATCGACGACGAGCGACGTGAACTAGAGTCTCGCACCCGCGACGAGAACCTGTCGGACCGAATCACCTCCGAAACCGAAGAGTGGCGACGTTCCAAGCGAACGATCGAGGACATGATCGGTGAACTACAACGCAGCCTGGATTCCTCTGATCGTCGCGCCGAAATCCTCGAGCGGGAGATGCTCCGCCTGCGCGATGAGAACACGGAACTCATCGAGGTACTCGAGGGCGTGTTTGGCTCATTGGACGTTCTCAACGAGGACGTCTCGTCCGTGCGTGGGACCGTTGACGAACAGCACGAAGCGATGGAAACACTCGTCTCCGCCGCCGATGTCGAAGCAATTGCTGCGGAACTCGAGCGGCGTTACATCGAGCTGCGTGAGCTGGTCGAAGAAGCCCGTGTCACCGCCGAGAAGGCATCCGATCGGGCGGACTACGCATCCGACGGGGTATCCGTCGTACAAGCCGACGTCGAAGAAGAACTTGAGGACCTCAAGGAACGGCTGCGGCAATGCGCCCTCCGAAGCGGAGCTGCGGTCGGAGTTCGCGGCTGTTGCCCGCCGGGAAGTACGCGACCAGGCAAATCAGCTCGAAGCGATCCGCGCGGAACTCGACCATCGCCTGAGCAATCGAGTGGAGCCGGAAACTGCGACAGGCCGCCGCCTGCGTCGCTGGCAACAGTGGATCGACCTCACCGACAGCGCGGACAAGGAATAGCGGAGACTTCCGCCTCGCCGATCGCCAGCGGCCGCTGCTAATACTGGGGCATGAGCGCACAGCAGGAAATCGACCTTCGCACGGGCGTCAGCGACCCTGGATTGGCCGATCGCATGGACGCACTTGAGGCGCAGAACCTCTCCCTGGCCCAGCGTCTCGAGTCGATTCTCGAGGAGCTGGCATCCATGGCGGAACGTGCCGCCGCCGCCGAAACACTGATCGCACAGAGCCGGGCCGAAACCGCAGAACTGATGCAGTTCATCGAGTCTGCTCACCGCAAAGTCGACAGCACCCACGAGTCAATCGAGGGAATCGCCCAACGAGCACGCCTGGCGGTGCCCGTGGCCAACCATCAGGACCTCGAACTCGAGGTGGATACCCTTCGCGAGACCGTTGCCGGATTGGTGAATGCCCAGCCGCCAACTATTTGAGGACAACCTGGCAGGTCCCGGCCTGTCGGTGGACCTGCGACGCGCGTTTCTGGAAGCGGACACCGCCGACGCGTTGTTGGCGCAGCTACTGGCGGACGTGCCATGGCGTCAAGACGAGATCTTCATGTTTGGCACGCGGTCGCCCGTGCCCCGACTGTCGGCATGGTTCGGCGCGCCCGGCCTCACCTACAGCTACTCGGGCATCGACTTGGAGCCGGATCCACTGCTGCCAGCGCTTGAAGATCTTCGCGAGCTCGTGGCGTCCGTTTGCGCGCCGGGAGTGTCCTTCAACTCCGTTCTCGCCAACTGGTATCGGACCGGAGCGGACAGCGTCGCGTGGCACGCGGACGACGAGCCGGAACTCGGTCGTGAACCCACGATCGCCAGCGTCAGCCTCGGTGCAGCGAGACGATTCCAGCTACGTCGAAAAGATGACCCGACCGTGAAGGTCGAGACCACTCTGCACCACGGCGACCTGCTCATCATGTCCGGACCAACGCAGTCGCTGTGGCATCACCAGGTCCCGAAGACGGCCACACCGGTGGGTGAACGCGTCAACCTGACATTTCGATGGGTCCACCCAGCTCGCCCGTCACTGTCTTCCTAGGGGACAGAAGACGGGCCGCAGCGATGCCGGCGATGAAGCCAAAGAGGTGGCCCTCCCACGACAGGCCGGGGCGGGGCAGGAACCCAAAGAGGATCGTCGAGCCGTAGAGGATCACCGCAACCACGGCCAACAGGATCGACATCGGACGGCGTTCGTACCAGGCGGTCGCAACGAGGTAGCCGAACAACCCGAAGATCCAGCCGCTGGCGCCGATGTGCACCTCGTTGCCGCCGATTGCGAGCAGCCACACCAGCAACCCGCCGAGCACGATGATGATCGCACTCGCCGAGAAGTACCGGCCGATGCCTCGAGCCAGCGCAAGACCGGACAGGAGCACGAAAGGAATCGTGTTGGAGATCAGGTGGGCAAAACCGCCATGCAAGAACGGCGCCCATAGGACGCCATCGAGCCCGTCGATCGAACGAGGTTGAATTCCCTGCTGTTCGAGTCGGTCGTCCAACGCGACCGTGTCGATGATCTCGATCAACCACATCGCGCCGAGCGCGATGGCAATCACCGCCACGCCCGTCGTCAGCCAGAACGGGCGCTGCGTGGATTCGCTTGGCGTCGTCGATGGGTCGGTCATGCCCTGATTGTACTGGGCGGGTCTCAGACGTCGAGGTTGAGCGCGTCCGCCATGACGCTCAGGTGGTCCAGATCCTTGACGTCGAGGACCTGCAGGTACATGCGATCGCACCCCACTTCATCGAACGCGGCAATCCGTTCGGCGAACTCATCGACCAGACCAGCGGCGCCCACACCGCGAAGTTCGCTCGGTTCCCGGCCAATTGCCGCGGCTCGGCGGGCGAAGTCAGCCTCGGTTGTGCCCGTCGCGGCGACGAGCACAGTTGACCAGATCATCGTTTCGGGATCGCGTTCCCGGGCTTCGCAATACTCGGCCACGTTGTCGCAGCCAGCGCGCCAGTCGACGGGCGATTCGGGGAACCCAAGATTGAATTCGCTCGCGTACTGCGCAGAGAGAGATGGTGTGCGGCGACGGCCGCGGCCGCCGATGATCAACGGGGGAGCGGGCCGCTGGTAGGGCTTCGGCAGGCTCGGGGAATCCACGATGGTGAAGTGATCTCCTTTGAAGCTGAAGGTCTCGCTCTCGGGCGTGGCCCACATGCCGCTGATGATGGCGAGTGATTCGGCCAGTCGATCGAAACGCTCGGAGACTGGAGGAAACGCGAGGCCATGGGCGACATGCTCGGCTTCGTACCAGCCAGCGCCGACGCCCAGTTCGATTCGGCCGCCACTCATCTCATCTACCTGAGCCACCGCAATGGCCAGCTGGGCGGGATGATGCAGGGTCATGGGCGACACCAGGGAACCAAGCCGCAGTCGTTCGGTGTCGCGGGCCAAACCGGCGAGGGTTGTCCAGGTATGGAGTGGGCCCGGCAAACCGGAGATGGAATCGCCCATCTTCAGGAGGTGGTCGGAGCTGAAGAAGCCGTCGAATCCGAGCGTCTCTGCGTGTAACGCCAGCGCGAGCAGCTCACTGTAGGTTGTGCCTTGCTGCGGTTCGACAAACACCCGTATGTCCATGCGGAACCGATGTTAGGCGCTAGTCGGCCTGCAGCTGCGCTTCGATTCGGTCGGCGGTTGCGGCGACGCGGCGTCCGATCTCGTCGAGGTCAAGGTCACCTGGAAACCGGAAAGCCGGGCCGTGCATGTGTAGTGCATAGGTGGTTCGGCCGTTCCCGTCGGCGATTGGTGCTGCCACCGAGTTGATGTCGTCGGTGAACTCCTGAAACACCCACACGTAGCCATCGGCGCGGACTTCGCCCAAACGCTCTCGCAACTGTTCCGGGTCGGTCATGGTTCGGTCCGTGAACGACTCGAGTTCTCCGGCGAGGTAGTTGGAGACCATGGCCCGGTTGGCATTGGCCAGAATCGCGAGACCGGCCGGAATGGCATGCATCGGTACGGGGACGTTGGTCCAGTCCCGGACGAGCACGCTGCTTTCGGGGTCGTCCACCTGGACAAGGGTGCGGACGGCGTCGCCGTCAACGCGGTTGATGCCAACGGCCTCACCAGTGAGTTCCATGAGTTCGATCATGTGGGGTTTGGCGACGTCGATGATCGATTGTCCGCCGCGAAGCGCGTCGCCCAACTCAGCGATGCCATTGCCGAGTTCGTAGGTGCCATCGACGGTCTGTCGGACCGCTCGTTCACCTTCGAGGCTGCTGATCAGGCGACTCACGGTGCTCTTGGGTAGTCCCGTGCGATCACTCAGGTCGGTGACGCCAGCAGGACCGAGCGACAACGCCCGTAATATCCCAAAAGCCCGCTCCAACGACTGCACTGCCATTCGATGAGCGTACCACGATGCGGGACAGGTTGTCCCACGATGCGGAAAAGGGGTCAGACCCCTATTCCACCATGCGGAACGGCTTTGGCGGCGTGTACGGCGTGGATGACGGTGGTTGCGGCGGATTCGAGAGGCACGTCGACCGTCTCCATTGTGGACCGCACGGTGTATTCGACGTTGCCGTCCTTGAGGCCACGCGGGCCCACCGTGAGCCGGAACGGGATCCCGACGAGCTCGCTGTCCGCGAACTTCACTCCGGCGCGCGCATCACGGTCGTCCAACACCACATCGACGCCGGCATGGCGTAGATCGTCGTACAAGAGCTCAGCGGCATTCATCGTCGCCTCATCGTCGATCTTCATCACGGTGATGACCGCCTCGAACGGTGCAACGGAGACCGGCCACACCAGACCCTTGTCGTCGTGGTGGGTTTCGGCGACCGCAGCCATGTTGCGGCCGATTCCGATGCCGTAGCTGCCCATGACGATCGGTACAATATCGCCCTCCTGGCTGGAGATCGTGGCGCCGAACGTTTCGGAAAACCCCGTCCCGAGTTTGAAGATGTGGCCGATCTCGATGCAGCGAACGATTTCGAGCGGCGTTCCACAACGAGGACATGCCTCACCGGCGGAGACCTCTCGAAGGTCGGTCCATTGCCCAACCTGTAGGTCGCGCTCGACACTGACCCCTCGGTAATGAAAGTCGTCCTCGTTGGCGCCCGTGGTCATGTTGACCCGGCCCTCGAGGGAAAGGTCAACGATGACCGGGTGGTCGGTCACTGCCACTGCTCCGAGGCTGCCGGGATTGGCGCCGAGCGCGGCGACCGTCTCCTCCGGGTTGGCGGGGCGGATCTCGATGGCACCGGTGGCGTCGATGAGCTTCTGCAGGTTGAGCTGGTGATCGCCACGCACGACGACCAGCGTGGTGGTTCCATCCAGCACCATCACCAGAGTCTTCAACTGGTCGATCGCTGGCGCGCCCCCATCGAACTCCTCGAGCGCGGCGATCGTGCGAACACCGGGCGTGGGGAACTTCTCGAGCTCGGCCGTCTCGCCCGCCTCGATGGGAGGCAGCGCGGACGTGGCTTTCTCGATGTTGGCGGCGTAGTCGCAGCTCGGGCAGCGAGCGACGTCGTCCTCACCAGCAGGACTGGGTGTCATGAACTCGACGGAGTCGGTGCCACCCATCGCGCCGGAGCTGGCTTCGACGCCGAACGCCGGGATCCCCAGCCGCTCGAAGATGCGACGGTACGCGCGGTCGTGGTTGTCGAAGGCAACGTCGAGGCCGGCGGCGTCCACGTCGAACGAGTACGAGTCCTTCATGTGGAACTCGCGCACTCGTAGCAGGCCGGCCTTGGCGCGGGCCTCGTCGCGGAATTTGGTCTGGATGTGGTACCAGACCTGCGGAAGCTGCTTGTACGAGTTCAGCTCGCTCGCAACAGTGGCGAAGATCTCCTCGTGGGTGATCCCGAGCGCCGTCGCGTTGCCCCTGCGATCTTCGAGGCGAAACATGATCTCGCCCATCGTGTCCCAACGACCCGAGGCCTGCCATATGGATGCCGGATGCATGGTCGGGAGCAGAAACTCCTGGCCGCCGATTGCGTTGATCTCGTCGCGGACGACTTGCGCGACCTTCTGGTGGACCTTCCAACCCAACGGCAACATCGAGTAGTGGCCGGCATGGAGCTGGCGAATGAAACCGCCCCGGACGAGCAGCTTGTGGCTGGCGGCCTCGGCGTCACCGGGAGCTTCGCGAAGAGTGGGGGCAAACAGTTGGGACCATCGCATGCCTGCGTGTCTACCACGCCAAAACAGCGTTGCTACGATGTGGCACGCAGATTCAGCGGCGAATCCGCATCATTGGAAAGGGCTCGTATGCCACGCACTCGCTTGACCACGCCACTCGTCCGAAAGGACGGGGAATTGGTCGAGGCAACATGGGACGAGGCGCTCGAGCGTGTCGTCGACGGCTTCACGAAGGCCCAGCCCACGGGCGACACCTCGTTCGGCATGTTCAGCTGCTCGAAGTCAACGAACGAGATGAACTACGCCGCGCAAAAGTTTGCGCGCAAAGTGATGGGGTCGAACAACATCGACTCCTGCAATCGAACTTGACACGCTCCTTCGGTCGTCGGTCTGGCGACAGTGTT
>SHLQ01000076.1 GCA_004282895.1 Acidimicrobiales bacterium | reverse complement strand
GTAACAACCAGTAACCGCCAACACTGGTACTGACCGACCTGAGGTAACTCCAATGCGTACTCGATCCCGAATTCTCTCCGCCCTCCTCGGATTGACGCTCGTCGCCACCGCCTGCGGCAGCGACAGTTCCTCAGGACCGGGAGGCGTCACCGGCGAAGTTGACCTCGACCGAGGTGAGTTCGCGTTGACCGCCGGCCTGGCCGCGTTCGACGACTGCAACGCCCTGCTCAATCACCTCCGCACGGAGGGCGCTGAACGCGTCGGCCCGTACGGATTTGATGGCGGCGGCTGGTATGGGCCCGTCGATGGCATCGCCGTCGATGTAATGGAAGGCGACGACGCCATGGAGGAGGGGGCCATGGATACCGCCACCGATGCCGGTGGTGAAACCAGCGCCCCCACCACTGCCCAGGGCAGCAACTCCTCCGCCGGAAGTGACGGCGATGACAGCGGCGGCGCAGTCGAGGGTGTGGACTTCTCCGGCACCAACAATCAGGAGGAAGGTGTCGACGAACCGGACATCGTGAAGACGAACGGCACTCGCATCCTCACGATGACCAACGGCAACTTCACTTACGTCGATACCAACGACGGTGATCCCGAGAAACGAGGATCCCTGCGCATTGGTTACGACGTGCAGGACATGCTGGTCGTCAATGACCGGGTGCTCGCATTCGGAACCACCTGGGGCGAAGAGGTCTACTACGAAGGCGAAGAGTTCTTCCTGGACGACGCGGAAGCAGACCTTGCGGAAGACTCGATCCGGCCGCCGATTCAACCCGAGTGGTACGGGCCGCGGGCGAAGCTCGTCGAAATCGACATCTCCAACCCGGACGCACCGAAGATCTCCGGTGAGCTCCTCATCGAAGGCCACTACCTGAGTGCCCGTCTGGTTGACGGCAAGGCCCAGGTTGTGGTCCAGAGTGAGCCCAACCAGCTCGAATTCGTCTATCCCCAGAACCGAAACGGCGAAGACCGGGCCAAGGAGTTCAACGCCGAGATCGTTCGCGAGACTGAAATTGCCGACTGGCTCCCCGAGTTCACAATGTCCGCCAACGGTACGGAGCAGTCCGGCACGTTGACCGATTGCGCCAACGTTCACGCCCCGGCTGACTTCGCAGGCTTTGGAGCCCTCTCCGTCCTCACCGTCGACATGACCGAGCCAATGGGCGTTCCGACGGCGACCTCCGTTCTCGCCAGCGGCCAGAACGTCTACGCCTCCACCGACACCATCTGGATGGCCACGAACCAGTGGATCGACTGGGCCGCCTTCGACGACGAAGGCATCCGTCGCGAGTGGGAAGAATCGGTCTCCACGCAGCTGCATGGCTTCGACATCACCGGTGACTTCGCCGAGTACCTGGCCTCCGGGTCGGTCCGCGGTCACCTGCTCAACCAGTTCTCCATGTCCGAACACGAGAACGTCCTGCGTGTGGCCACGACGGACGGACCGGCGTGGTGGAGCACCGAAGATTCCGAAAGCTACGTCACGACCTTCGGGATTGACGGCAAGGAGCTTCGTCAGCTGGGGCAGGTCGGCGACATGGGCAAAGGCGAGCGGATCTTCGCCGTGCGCTTCGTCGGCAGCACCGCCTACGTGGTCACGTTCCGCCAGACCGACCCGTTCTACACCGTTGACCTCACCGACCCGGCCAACCCGAGAGTCCTCGGGGAACTGAAGATCTCGGGCTACTCGGGACAACTCCATCCGATCGGCGAGAACCTCATCATCGGTATCGGCCAGGAGGCCACCAACGAGGGATTCACCACCGGTGCAAAGCTGACCGTGTTCGACGTGAGTAACCTCGCCAACCCGGTCGACCTCGACACCTGGACACTCGACAACGCCTGGACGGACGCCGAGTGGTCACACCACGCATTCCTCTACTGGGCTCCGGAGAATCTGGCCGTGATCCCGATTCAGAGCTGGCAGGACCGGTTCTGGGGTGCGGTTGCCTTCCGCATCGATCCCGATTCAGGCCAGATCACCGAGGCCGGTCGTCTGAGCCATGAGCCCAACAAAGACGTCAAGGTCGGAACCACCGATTGTCAGGTGCTCGACGCGGCCGTGCTCGAGGGCTTCAAGGAGTCGAACTCCCCCATGGAAGAGCTGGCCTGGGAAGGTGAATACATCATCCAGGATGGCGGACAGATCCAGCTGTGCGACGAAGGTGAAGGCGGCGCCGCCGGACTCCACTGTGAACGCTGGTTCGGCTACGAGGTCGTCGAAGCCGATGGCCTTCGAGGTGTACCCGAGATCTGCTTCCCCGAGGGTCCGCAGAACGAGCCGATCATTCGAACGCTCGTCACGGGTGGAGACACCCTGTGGTCACTAAGTGGCAACCGGCTCCAGGCAAACGATTTGTCCGAGCTGACCGCCGGTCCCTGGGTCACCTTGAGCTGACGCGTCGCTCCGCTAGTGCCCACTCCGGTCGGGGCCCCGCGCTCTCGGGTTGCGGCCGATCGCGCAGGTCGATCACGGGTTCGGCGGTGCGAATCCGCCGAGCTCGTAGTGCACGCTTCTTCATCTGCTGCATGGCAGTGGGGTCGGCCCACAACGTTCGTACCACGCTGCCGACGACAGCATTTGCCCACTCGGTCGACGCCGCATCCTTCGAGGTGACCATCGGCTCCAAGAACGCGGGCTTCCTATCCCAATCAGGATCCGCCTGCCGCAGTTTCTCGAGCGCCAATTCGATTCGTTCTAGACGATCCATGTATCGCCCTCCCTGTGTTCACCCTGATGACAAGTTCATCACGGCCCGCCGCTTGGTTGCATGGGCCCATCGGCCCATCAACCCCGAGGGAACTACACGCTCGACACAAATGCCAACTCGGCCTCGAGCATCGCAATGATCGAATCGGCGTTGCGGAACCCATGACCTTCACCCGCGAATTCGATATAGGTCACCGGTACATCGTGGGCGTTGAGGGCGGCGACAATCGCCTTCGATTGGCTGGGTGGAACAATCTTGTCCTCGGTCCCCTGCAGCACCAGTAGCGGCGCGGTGATCTTCTCGGGGTAGTTCACCGGCGACCGCTTGTCGTAGATGGCTTTGTCCTCCGGCCATCGCCCGATGAGGCCTTCGGGGTAGCGCTCCTCGAATTTGTGGGTATCGGCAGCCAACGCTGCGAGATCCGCGACGCCGTAACGACTGATGCCTCCGCTGAACACGTCAAAGAACGACAACGCGTTGAGAACGGTCAGGCCACCGGAACTTCCGCCAGCGATAAACAACCGCTCACGGTCGACGTGGCCGGTCACGGCCAAATGATGGGCGGCGGCGACGCAGTCGACCACGTCAGTCGCTCCCCACCCGCCGCGCAACGCATCCCGGTATTCGCGGCCGTACATCGTGGACCCGCGGTAGTCGACATCGCACACGGCCACACCACGACTTGTCCAGAACTGCGTCGCCAGCCGCAACATACGTCTGGCTGCCGCGGTCGGGCCACCGTGGACGAGAACCATGAGCGGCGGAAGCCGATCGTCGGTGACATCCGGGTTGGATGGCGGGAAGAACAGGGCATGGGCGACGGTGCCAGACGGGGTCGACTCGTCGATCGCCGAGACCTCGAACGTGATCGGCGACGGCGTCGAGATCCACTCCGGTCCAAAAGGTAGTTCGCGGGGCTGGGAAATCCGGCGGGCCGTCTCACCATCGTGCACCCAGACCGCCGATTCCTCGGTGAAGGACGCGGCCGCATAGGCGACTCGACCGTCAGCCATGGCACGCAACGAGGAGACCTCGCCGTGCTGTCGCTCGATGAATCCGTTGGGGAAGTGGATTTCATCACCGGCGGGAAACCCAGCTACGGCCACCACGCCATCGGGTGTTTCCACCCAGCGGCTCAGTCCAAACACCCAGCCCGGCGTTGCGACTTCGAATTCTCCCGCGACGACTGGGGTTTGCTCGCCGGTGCCGCGATCGACCTCGACCAGATTCCACCAGTTCGATCGGTCGCTGACCGCGAGCAGCCGCCCGTTGTTCGTGAACCCGGGTAGAACAATCGACTCTCCGGTGCTCGGCACCTCCTGGATCGAGGCATCGACTCCGCCTTCGTTGACGCCGTCAAAGGAACCCACATGGAGGATCGTCGTGTCCCACGGCATGTTCGGGTGATCCCAGGCCACAAAAGCGATCTCGCCACCTCGGCCGAAACACGGCGAACTCACGAAGTCATGTCCGCCGGTAAGTGGTTTCACCCTGGAGCCGTCCGTGTGCACCGCGACCAGATCGTTGATGACCGACGAGTTCGCCTGATCATGGACCTCACGGACACACAGGAACCATTGGCCGTCAGGGCTGAACCTGCCGTCCGCATACCTGTGGCCCTCGGAGGTGAGCTGTTGTTCATCGCCGGCCTCGACGTCGAGCAGGAAGAGTTCCCCACCGCGGGCATCGTCGGAGTACACGAGCCGGCCGTTCTCGACCCACCACGCTCCCCCGCCGTATTCATGCACCCGCGTGCGAACGTTGGCCGCCGGCGAGGTCACCTCCTCTATTGCGCCATCACGCCATCGGACGACCGCCGATCGTCCGCCCTCGGAAGGACGCGACTCGAGCCAGTAGACGTCCGAACCGTCGGCGCAGACTTCGGAAATCCCGACCGCGCCCGAGACCAGAACGTCCGGAGTGATCGGAGACTTCCACATGGTCATCGTCAGGCCAGGAAGTCGACGATGCGGCCGACACCTTCGCCGAGGTCGTCGTCGCCGAGAGCAAACGAGAGACGGGCGGCACCACCAGCACCGAATGCCTCGCCCGGCACGATCGCAACCTTCACATCCTCGAGCAACGCCGCAGCGAGATCGAGCGTGGAGTCGATCTGGTGACCCTTGATGTTGCGGCCCAGGATCGCTTCAAAGCTCGGGTAGGCGTAGAACGCGCCCTGCGGTTCGGCGATTTCGACGCCGTCGATCCCGGACAACAGGGTGTACATGGTCTTGCGGCGCCGGTCGAAGGCATCGCGCATTTCTGCGACGGCATCGAGAGAGCCCGAGACCGCTGCCAGCGCGGCTCGTTGCGCAACGTTGTTGACGTTGCTGGTCACGTGCGACTGCAGATTCGAGGCAGCCTTCACGACGTCAGTGGGGCCGATCAGCCAGCCAACGCGCCAGCCGGTCATGGCGTAGGTCTTGGCCACGCCGTTGAGCACGACGCAACGATCGGCCAGCTCGGGGACGAGAACAGGCATCGAGTGGTGTTCGTTGTCGCCGTACACGAGGTGTTCGTAGATTTCGTCGGTGACCACCCACAGATTGTGTTCGACCGCCCAGCGGCCGATAACCTCGATCTCTTCGCGGGTGTAGATGGCGCCCGTCGGGTTCGACGGTGACACGAAGAGTAGAACCTTGGTTCGCTCCGTTCGCGCGGCCTCCAGCTGTTCGACGGTGGCGCGAAAGCCCGCTTCGACGGTCGTGAGCACCGGCACCGTCACCCCACCGGCGAGGGCGATGGCTTCGGGGTAGGTCGTCCAATACGGCGTCGGCACCAGGACCTCGTCGCCCGGGTCGAGCAGCACAGCGAAAGCGTTGGCCACGGCCTGCTTGCCGCCGTTCGTGATAATCACGTTTGCAGCCTCGATACCGAAACCGGAATCCCGCATGGTCTTGGTGGCGACCGCTTCGCGCAGATCGGGCAAACCAGCGGCTGGCGTGTACTTGTGGTTCGCCGGATCGACACAGGCAGCAATCGCCGCCTCGACGATGTCCGGTGGAGTTGGGAAGTCGGGCTCTCCAGCACCAAAGCCAATGACTGGCTCACCTGCGGCTTTGAGTGCCTTGGCCTTCGACGTGATCGCGAGGGTCGCGGACTCCTTGATTGCACCAATACGGTCAGAGATTCGGTCGGCCATGAGAGCTCCAGTGTTGTTTCGTCACAGTTGGCTGATTCACCAACGCTCACATGCGAAACTAGCGCCATGACCGAGATACCCGACATCATCATTCCCGACTCGATGCGTCCGTCCGATGGCCGCTTCGGTTCCGGCCCGTCGAAAGTGCGTTCCGAAGCCGTGGCCGAGCTCGCTCGCGTCGCCGACGGCTACCTCGGTACCAGCCATCGTCAGGACGGCGTGAAGTTCGTTGTCGCCGAACTTCGCAACGGACTGCTGGAGATGTTCAACGCGCCGGACGGTTATCAAATCGTCATGGGCAACGGCGGGGCCACGCTCTTCTGGGATGCGGCAACGTTCGGCCTGATCGAGAACAAGACGCAACACCTTGTCTGTGGTGAGTTCTCCAGCAAGTTCGCCAAGGCGGTCGCGGCCGCGCCTCATCTCGGTGACCCCGACATCATCGAGAGCGCCCCCGGTACCGCCCCCTCGATGCGAGCGAACCCCGAGGTCGATGCCTACTGCTACCCCCACAATGAAACCAGCACCGGTGTGGCCCTGCCGGTCGTTCGGCCCGAGGGTGGTGACGGTCTCGTCCTCGTTGATGCGACCAGCGGTGCGGGTGGCCTTCGATTCGATGCCGGCAACACCGATGTGTACTACTTCGCGCCGCAGAAGTGTTTCTCATCCGACGGCGGGTTGTGGATTGCGTTGTGCTCACCCGCCGCCATGGAACGCATCAACACGATCGCCGCAACCGATCGCTGGCAACCGGCGGGTCTCGATCTGAAGATCGCGCTCGACAACTCCCTCAAGGACCAGACGTACAACACTCCGGCCCTCGCCACCGTCTTCATGACCCTGCAGTACACGAAGTGGGTCAACGAAAACGGCGGCCTCGACTTCGCGGCGAGCCGCTCGGATCGGTCTTCGGAGATTCTCTATGGCTGGGCCAACAACAGCGACTACGCGACGCCGTTCGTCCAGGATGAGGCGATCCGCAGCCATGTTGTCGGAACGATCGACCTCGACGACCGTGTCGACGCGCTGACGATCTCGAAGGTCCTGCGCAAGAGCGGAATCATCGACACCGAGGGGTACCGCAAACTCGGCCGCAACCAGATGCGCATCGCCATGTTCCCCGGCATCGAACCAACCGACATCGAAGCACTCACCAACTGCATCGACTACATCGTCGAAAAGATGTCGTAACGCAGCGATGTTTGGCGAAGCCAAACTCGGTTAGTGAGCGCAGCGAACGGCCATGACTCCCCGCTACCGCAGGTCCAAGACCTCTTGGCGTGTTACCGCAGGTCGAGGACCTCTTGGCGGAGTGGGGGTGTGAAGTCCTCGCGGCGGAAGGTCACTGGGCCGAGGTCGGTGAACAGCACGTCGAGCTCCTTGTGTCCGATCGTCTCATGTTCGATCAGTGCGTCGGCAATCTTGTCGAGCACCGGTCGGTGAAGACTGAGCACCTCACGCGCCTCGGCGGCCGCGCGGTCGATCAGCTGATGGGTTGCCTCGTCGATTCGCATGGCGACATCGTCGGAATAGTTGGCGTCGTGGGTTGGCGCGTACACCTCGCCGCCGCTGCGCCCGAAGCGCTGCGGACCAAGGGCACTCATGCCGTATTCGGTCACCATCGAACGAGCAATCGCCGTCACGCGCTCGATGTCGTTCGAGGCACCGGTGGTCGGATCTCGAAAGATCAACTCCTCGGCGACGCGGCCGCCAAGCAACATAGCCATCTCATCGCACAGCTCTGACTGCGTCTTCATGACGCGATCGCGTTCGGGCAAGGCCAGCGTCCACCCGAGCGCCTTGCCGCGAGCAATGATCGAGACCTTGTGGATCGGATCACAGTTCGGCAACAGGTGACCGACCAATGCGTGGCCGGCCTCGTGATAGGCGATGGTGTGCCGCTCCTTCTCAGAGAGGGTATTCGCCTTTTCAGGGCCGGCAATAACGCGATCGAGTGCGTCATCGAGTTCCGCCTGTGAGATGTGCGTCAGGTTTCGACGAGCGGACAGCAACGCCGCCTCGTTGAGAAGGTTGGCGATATCTGCGCCGGTGAAGCCTGGCGTGCGCCGAGCGATCGTCTCGATGGAAACGCCGGGTGCCAGTGGTTTGCCCTCGGCATGAACTGCAGCGATCTGACGGCGACCATTGATGTCGGGGATGTCGACCGCAATCTGACGGTCGAATCGGCCAGGGCGCAGGAGCGCTTTATCCAGAATGTCGGGACGGTTGGTGGCGGCGATGAAGATCACTCCAGAGCTCACGTCGAAACCGTCCATCTCCACGAGGAGCTGGTTCAGCGTTTGTTCGCGCTCTTCGTTTCCCGCGCCGCCTCCTCCGCCTCGGTGGCGGCCGACGGCATCGATCTCATCGACGAAGATGATCGCCGGTGCGTCCTTGCGGGCCTGGTCGAAAAGGTCGCGAACACGACCGGCGCCGACACCGGCGAACTTCTCCACGAAGTCCGAGCCGGACAGGGTGAAGAATGGAACACCGGCCTCACCCGCAACCGCACGAGCCAGCAAGGTCTTGCCGGTGCCCGGCGGCCCGTAGAGCAGCACACCCTTGGGGATCTTGGCTCCCAAGGCGCTGAATCGGTCGGCGTCGTTGAGAAATTCGCGAATCTCCGTGAGTTCGGTCACCGCCTCATCGGCGCCAGCAACATCGGCGAATGTGACCTCTTTCGAGCCCTCGCTGTCGTGAAGGGTCTTCTTTCGAAACTTCTTCTTCGAGATGCGGCCTCCGCCCATACGACCGAGAATCACGACCACCAGGATCACCATCAACGCCAGTGGCGCCACGGTGTTCAGCACGACGAGCCACGGGTTGGGTCCACTGGTGTTGACCAGCGTGTCGAGTCGAATCTGGGGTTCAGCCTCGATGACGCCGCGCACGAACTGCTCTGCGAATCCGGGGGGAATGACGGCTCGATATCGCTCGCCATCGACCGTCTCGACGATGAGGCGCGTCGAACCCTGCGTCATCTGGACCGATTCGACCAGTCCGAGATCGATCTGCGCGTCGAGCTCGGTATAGGTCAAAGAGGGAAGTTGTGGGCTGTCGTCGCCTCCAAAGGTCTGCACCACCAGCAGACAGGAAGCCAACGCCAACAACACAAGGAGAATGCGCATGCGCACGGTGCTGTTCACACCCCCGAGAGTAGAACCCCGGACCGATCCCTCGACATAGCCCATTCGGCCCACGCGGGGCCTCTGCACCAGTCGGCCATATGGCCTATCGGCGGCGTCGACCGCGCTTGGTGTTGCTGCGTTTGTTATTGCTGCGCTCGCGGGCCGTGACGCGGGCTTCGAGCTCGGCCAATTCGGCCTGCATTGCCCGATAGCGGTCCACTCGCCTCGGGTCGATGTCGCCCGATTCCATGCCGGCGACCACGGCGCAGCCCGGTTCCTTGCCGTGGGCACAGTCTCCGAACCGGCACTCGTCGGCGGCGGCCGTGATGTCGGCAAATACCCTCTCGAGGGCGTCTTTGGCATCCCAAAGCCCCACCGCTCGAATCCCAGGCGTGTCGATCAGCAGTCCGCCGTCGGGCAGAACGAGGAGGTCCCTGGTGATCGTTGTGTGTCGTCCCTTTGCATCGGAGGGCCGCACCTCTTGTGTCTCCTGCATCTCTTCGCCCAGAAGCGCATTGACGAGGGTGCTCTTTCCCGCACCGGACTCGCCGAGAAGCGTTCCCGTGCGGTGACCGGCGAGGAGGCGATTCACCTCGTCGAGCCCTTCGTCGGTTTCGACACTCGCAGTAATCACTTCGACGCCAGGTCCGACCGCGTCGATCAACCCGACCAGGTCGTCGATCTCCCCCGGCTTGGCCAGATCCGCCTTGGTGAGAATGACAACCGGCGTGGCGCCACTGTTCCACGCCAGCACGAGGAAGCGTTCCAGCTTTCCGGCCCGAAATGGCCTGTCGACTCCGTGCACGAGGAAGACCACGTCGACGTTGGCCGACAGCGGTTGTTCCTCCCCCCGCTCCCCGGGATCACGACGGACGAGAACGGTTCGGCGCTCCAGTAGCTGTTCGATCGTGGTGTTGCCGTCCTCGTCAATCACGATGGTGGCCCAATCGCCGGTCACCGGAGCGAGGTCGGACTGCGACCGCAGCGAATCACTTTGGGCACGCACCTCGCCGGAGTCGGTCATCACGTCAGACTCGCCGCGCTCGACTCGAATCAGCCGCCCCGGTTCTCCTGTGGCACCGGATTCGCCAAGCGTTGCCTCCCACTCGGCATCCCAGCCCAGATGAACGATTGCTGAACGCTCCACCTGATGAACTGTAGTCACCCGGACTCGCTGGCAAACTTGGTTCCATGACTACCGACGAAACTGCTCCGAACACGGCCGGGCCGACCAGTCGCGATGCGTGGTGGGCTGGGGTACTCGGCGCGGCGTTTGCCTTGGCGTTTGGTGAGCTCCTTGCGCTGAACAGCTCGATCATCTCGCTCGTGCTGGGCATCGGATCCGTCATCGTTGAAAACACCCCCGGTGATTTGATCGCGAGCAGCATCAACAACCTGGGCTCCTTGCAGAAGCCTCTGCTCCTCGGCGGGATCACGGTTGCGTCGCTTCTCGTCGGCGGTTCTCTTGGCCGAGCCGGCCGAACCAACCCGATGATCGTCCTCAGCGGTTTCACCTTCTTCGGGATCGTGGGTGGGCTTGCGACGGCTCGCGACCCCCTCGCCGACGCTGCTGGATCGTGGGCGGTGGCGCTGTCTGCCGCTGCGCTCGGAGCAGCCATCACCCTCGTGATCCTCCAGATGGCTCGACGACCCGAGACCGCAACCATCACCCCAGGCACACCGATGACGCAGGTCGCTGATCGACGGCGGTTCCTCGCGTTCTCTGGGGCGGCGGTCGGGACGGCCGCCGTGTTTGCCGGCAGCAAGTTGGGCGGAACCAGCGCCGCAGAACGAGCCCGCGATGAGGTGATTGCGAACCGCGCGCTCACGACAACGACGAGTACGACGACCCCGGTGGTCGAACGCGTTGTGTTCGATTCACTCGAAGGAATGAGTCCCGTAATCACGCCGATCTCACCGAAGGACGAGTTCTACCTGATCGATACGGCGTTCCCGCGACCCAAGGTCGACCCGGCCAACTGGAGCCTTACGATCGGCGGGCCATACGCCGAGCGCGAGCTCACCTTCACCTACGACGATCTCCTCGCCCGTGATCACGTGACCCGTGAGGTCACCCTGTCCTGCGTGTCAAATCCCGTCGGCGGGGATCTCGTCGACAATGCGATCTGGAAGGGAGTGCCCCTGACCGAGTTGCTTGAGGAAGCCGGTGTGGACCCCACCGCCAACACCCAGATCTTCAGCCGGTCTGTGGATGGTTGGACCTGCGGATTTCCCACTCCCCTCGCCTACGACGGCCGCACCGCGTTGCTCGCACTCGAGATGAATGATGAGCCGCTGCCACTTATCCACGGATTCCCGGCGCGGCTGGTCATCGCTGGCCTCTACGGCTACGTCTCGGCGACGAAATGGATCGAGAGCATCGAGGTCACCGACTGGGAGGGTGTCGACGGATTCTGGATGCCCCGGGGCTGGTCGAAGGAAGGTCCCGTCAAAACCCAGTCACGTATCGACGTTCCCCGCCACGATGCGAAGATCGTCGCCGGTCCAATGACCTTTGGCGGCGTTGCGTGGGCACCGGCAATCGGCATCGAACGGGTCGACGTTCTGTTCGATCAAGCCGGAGACTGGCAGCAAGCCGAACTGGCAGAGGCCGAAACCAACGAAAGCTGGGTTCAGTGGAAATTGGACTGGGACGCAACACCCGGCGAGCACATCGTGCAGGTCCGCGCAACGGACAAAGCCGGAACAACGCAATCGCCGATACCCGTGAACCCCGCACCGAACGGCGCCGAGGGCTGGCACACGATCCGGGTGAACGTGACCTGATTCGTTAGGCCGCGACCTTGGCTTGGGTGTCCCAGACGCCAGCGTCGTCATTCTTCGTGAAGTAGATGTTCGCCACGCGGTCAATTGCGGCCCGATCCATGACCTTGGCCCGACCTTCGTAGTCACAGATGGCGGTCAACGTCTTGGCGAAGTCCGCGGGATAGTACGGCCGCAGATCCTGGCCTGTCTGCTCGATGATCAGCGCCTTCATGTAGTCCGCGCCTTCCTGGTTGCAGGCAATGCTGAAGCCCTTGCAGACCGCGGCGAGGATCTGATCAAACGCCGCCGCTTCGATCGATCCCACGAACACCTTGTTCGGAATACGACGGGCGAACGCATCATCGCCAAGTTGATCGGGACGCATGTTGGTGGAGAACACCACCTTGGCATCGAAGGGGATCGTGAACGCCGTTCCATACGCGAGCGTGAGGAAGTCGACGCTGCGGGAGAGAGGAACAATCCAGCGGTTCAGGATCTCCTCCGGGGTCATCTTCTGACGGCCGAAGTCGTCAATCACGAAGATGCCGTTGTTGGCTTTCATCTGGAGGGGCGCCCGGTACACACCGGTGGAAATGTCCCGCTCGAGTTCAAGCTGCTTGTTGGTGAGCTCACCACCAACGATTACGCATGGACGATTGCAGAGCACCCAGCGCTGATCGAGGCCTTCAGGCTGCGGCGCAACCGGCTCGTGGAGTGAGGGATCGAACACGGTGATGATCTGTCCGTCGAACTCGACCGCACGGGGGACCAATACCGGGTCCTTGTACATCTTGATCATTCGCTCGGCGAGACTTGTCTTGCCGGTGCCAGGAGGGCCGTAGAGGAAGACGGCGCCCTTGGAGACCAATGCGGGGCCAAGATCGTCGAGGAAGGTTGGATTGATTACGAGATCGCTGAACGCTTCGCCAAGTGTGGCCGGGGTGATGGGCGAACGACCCTTCTGGGCCTCGACGACAACCGAGTAGGCGTCGAGCGAAACCGGAGCGGCGCCGGCATAGGAACAGGCAGCAGCGCGCTGAACGGCTTCCTGCTTGCCCTTGTCCGTGGGCGCGAGCACATAGTCGCGGCCGTTCATACCCTGGATTTCGAGCAGCAGACGCTGCCGCAGCGCGTCAACGGCAGAATCAACGATGCCGACGGAAAGCGCCGTAGCCTGCGCCATCCGCGTGACCGACGAACGGCCATCGAGCGTGAGGCGTTGCAGAATGATGTCCTCGATCACACCTTCGGGAACACCGAGTTCACCGATGCTGGGCGGTGGTGTGGGATACCCGGAGGCCTCCGCCGACGCGGGTGCCGCAACCGGCATGACCGCGGACGGGTCAGAAAGCGAGTTCATCGACGGATCCGGATTGAACTCCGCCGGCCGTTGCTCATCGGGATAGCTGTCTGTTGGCGCGGTCATGACGTTCAGATCGTCATTTCCACGGACAAGTTGAGCACAGATTTCCATCCGCCGGCCTCGGCGGACATGACCTCGTTGCCAC
This sequence comes from Acidimicrobiales bacterium, assembly GCA_004282895.1. GTDB lineage: Bacteria > Actinomycetota > Acidimicrobiia > Acidimicrobiales > SHLQ01 > SHLQ01. The sequence continues at coordinate 1,932 of SHLQ01000076.1, read as the reverse complement.
AACGCGGGTTATGTTTGGGTGGCGTGCCCAAACATCCTGACCCCCTCTTCGGCGATCTCGACCTTCATCTGTTCAACGAAGGTCAGCACACCGCGCTGTGGCATCACCTCGGCGGACGGCTGGTCGACGGGCCAACGGGTGCACACTTCAGCGTGTGGGCGCCGAACGCCCAGTCCGTGCACGTCGTTGGAGACTTCACGAAATGGGACAGCGAACCCACGGCGCTGGAACGGCTTGGATCGTCGGGGGTATGGGTGGGTTTTCACTCCGACGCGGCCGAGGGTGACCGGTACAAGTACCGCCTCGTGGGCGCCCGGGGAACGATCGCCGACAAGGCCGACCCAATGGGATTCAAGGCCGAACAGCAAAATGGGAATGCCTCGATCCTCGCCCGGCTCGATCACGAGTGGGAGGACGATGAATGGCTCGCAACCCGCGGTGATCGAAACCGCTGGGATCGGCCAATCTCGGTGTATGAGGTCCACCTCGGTTCGTGGCGCCGAGACGCGGACACCGGCCGCTTGCGCTCCTACGCGGAGCAGACCCAGGATCTGGTCGCTCACGTCAAGGCCATGGGCTTCACCCATGTGGAGCTGCTTCCCATAACGGAACATCCGCTCTACGCATCCTGGGGATACCAGACCATCGGGTATTTCGCCGCGACATCGCGTTATGGCTCACCGACAGAGCTGCAGGCGCTCATCGACGCGTTTCACCAAGCCGAGATCGGCGTACTGCTCGACTGGGTTCCGTCCCACTTCCCCACCGACGGCTTTGGGCTCGCACTCTTTGATGAGACCCATCTCTACGAACATGCCGACCCTCGGGAGGGTTTTCATCCGGATTGGAAGAGTGCGATCTTCAACTACGGGCGCCATGAAGTACGGAGCTTCCTGCTGTCCAGCGCGAGGTTCTGGCTCGAGGAGTTCCACTTCGACGGCATTCGAGTCGATGCCGTTGCTTCCATGTTGTATCGGGACTACAGCCGCGGATCAGACTGGATTCCCAACAAATACGGCGGCCGCGAGAACCTCGAAGCGGTCGAGTTTCTGAAGCAGCTCAATGCCGAGATGTACGCCTCATTCCCCGACACGCTCATGATCGCGGAAGAGTCCACCGCCTGGCCCGGAGTTACGCGGGAAACCGATCACGATGGACTCGGTTTCGGCTTCAAATGGGACATGGGATGGATGAATGATTCCCTCGAGTACTTCCAGTTCGACCCCGTGTACCGCCGTCACCACCACCACAAATTGACGTTCCGATCGTTGTACGGCAGCTCCGAGAATTTTGTGTTGCCACTCAGCCACGACGAAGTCGTCCACGGCAAGGGCTCACTGCTCGAGAAGATGCCGGGCACCGACGACGAACGCCACGCCAACCTCCGGTTGCTCTTCGGCTGGCAGTTCGCAACCCCCGGCAAGAAGCTCCTGTTCATGGGCTCCGAACTGGCGCCGTGGCTCGAGTGGAACCACGACGACGAACTCCCCTGGTATCTCACGTCCGATGTCCGCCACGAGGGCATTCTGCAGTGGGTGCGGGCCCTGAACGAGCTCTACACCTCCGAGCCAGCCCTGCATCGCCTCGACAACGACCCGATGGGCTTCCGTTGGGTGGACGCTGACAACGACGCAGAGAGCATGTTCAGCCTCATTCGCACCGATGGTGAGGCGGAGATACTCGTCGTGATGAATGCAACCCCTGTGGCGCGGGACTTCCCCATCGGCTCAACGGGCACGGAGAACTGGCAGCCGCTGCTCTCCAGCGCGGACAGTCGATTCTGGTTCCCGGGAGCGTCAGATGACCACGAGGCAATCGAGCTCGCTGACGGAAAGATGCACATTCCCGGGTTGTGCATCGCGTTCCTGAAACGGAACGAGTAAAACCCTGACCTTCACAGCTACGCCGAAAAAGGTCAGGGCTCTCCTGCTT
>SHLQ01000250.1 GCA_004282895.1 Acidimicrobiales bacterium | reverse complement strand
GCCGCCAGCCCGAGCAGCACGTTCACTGTTGCCAACGTCTGGTTGATCTGACGTTCGGCATTGGCCGCGAATTCGTCCTTGGTCAACGCCTCGATGATCGGGAAGTCCTCTTCCAGAGCGGCCTCGATCGCGGCACGGCCCACGTCTTCTGAAATACCCGGTGCCGTCACCACGGTCAGGAACTGGTCGCTGTCCGATGGGAAGTGTCGGTTCCACATGTCGATTGAGATCACTCGCTGACCGAGCACGAACTGATTCGTGTAGATGCCGGCGACGACGAGATCCTCACTCTGCAGATCGACGAACAGCGCCGGGAACGAGTCACCGACCTCGAGGCCCTTCTCTTCGGCGAACTCGTCAACGATGTAGACCGAGTCCGGACCGATGAGCTCGCGGTCGATCGAAATGAAGCCAGGGTCGACGTGATCCTCAAGGAAGGTGAAATCCACCGCCAAGGCGTCGTTGATATCGATCGACGTGCCGATCTCGGCCTGGAGCGCGAGCAGGTCCTGGGGTGTTGTCTCGTTGTCCGGATTGATCAGCTGGAGGATCTGCGGCAGGAACTCCTGAAAATCGGCCGCGGTCAGCTCTCCTTCGTCACTCGTGGCGAACGCTGCAGGGAACGCGGCGCGGTACGGCACGATCGATTCGATCTCGTCGAGATCCGACAATCGCTTCGAGACTTCGACGCTGAAGGGGGTTCTCGAGGGTCCGCTCACGGGCCCCTGCACCAGAAAGTCCCCGATGATCGATGTTCCGAGAGCATCGTTCACTGACGACTTGATGCTGTCGCCGATCACGGTCACCGCGGTCACGAGGGTCAAACCGATCATCAGCGCCGCCGCTGTTGTGGCGGTTCGTTGGGGGTTCCGAGAAGCGTTCGCTCGGCCGACCCGACCGGTGAGACCACGGGCGCCAAGAGACGTGCGAATGAGTCCGTAGGGAAGGGGGCTCAGCAGCACGGAAATGAACAGGAGCGGCGTGGCGATTGCGCCTCGGGTGGCCTCAACATCCGCTTCCGCGAAGCTGTCTTGGATCCCTTGCGGAACCCCGGTCGCCAACACGTAGATGCCGAACCCGAACGCCCCGACCACCGCGACGCTCATGACGATGCCGATCAGGCCGAGCACCACCGCGGTGGGCGTGCTCCCGAGAAGTCGAACCGCGGGTCGAGCGAAGTACGGATTCAGTTGATTGGCGCCGAGGAGTGTGAGCAACGCACCCGCCCCAAGGAGTCCGAACGTTTCACCGAGCTCGAAGTCACCTCGGAGTGTGACCAACAACAGGATGATGCCGATTGTGAACATGACGAACTTGGCCGCGCGTTTGCTGATGAGGAGAACACCGACGTAGACAACGATGCCGCCCACGACGGGCAGAAACAGTCTCGGCAGCCAGCCCGAGAACGTGAATCCTCCCAGAATCAGGCCGCAGCCACTGAAGGCCGTGACGAGCCCCCTCAACGGTCGATAGCTGTCGGCCAAATCGGTTAGATTGGCACCGTCGCGCAACGCCGCCATTGGAGACACCCGACGCGCCTGGATCGAAGGCCAGATGGCGGCGAGGACGGTCACGACGACGCCCGTGACGATCGCCCACACGACGGTCAGGGGAGCGAGTGGTAGGCCGGTGTCGTCGGGGAATCCGAGCAGCTTCAGTGCGGCCCGCAGCAACCAGGCCAGCCCCATGCCGGCGGGGAGGCCGACGATGGTGCCCGCGATTCCAAGCAGCAGGGCCTCGCCGATCATCAGCTGGGTGATCTGTGAGCCGAGCGCGCCGATCGCCCGCAGCAGTCCGAGTTCTCGGATCCGTTGGCCCAAGGTGATCGAGAAGACGTTGTAGATCAGGAACGAGCTGACGCCCAGAATGATGATTGCGAACACGAGGAGGACGGTGCGAAAGATGCCCAGAATGTCGCCGAACTGGTCCTGGGTTGCCTCGACGATCTCCTCCCGGGTGCGCACTTCGAGGTTGTCGTCGACGACCGCCTCGAGGTCGGCGATGACCTGAAGCGGGTCGGCATCAGGCTTAAGGATCAGGGTGATATCGGTGTACCCCTTCCCCTGATTGATGAGCTCGACCGCAGTGTCCTCATCGAATGCGACCAGGCGGGCACCAACCAACGCGTTCTCATCAGGATCGGCGAAGGTGAAGGTTCCGACGAGCGTGAACGTGGTTCCCTCGGGCAAGGGTGCAGGCACCTGCACCCGATACTGATCGCCGAGCGTGAAGTTGCCTTCAGCGAACGTGTCGATGTCGACCGCGAACTCCGTCGATTTCTCCGGTCGCCGCCCCTCCTGCAGAAACAGGCGCACCACACCCGAACGAACGCCCCAATGAACCCCGAGGTTCGGTCCGCTCGCGGCGAATGCCGGCTCATCATCGGCGTCGATGGCGATGATGCCGAAGCCGGCGATACGCGGCTGCACGGCCGCGACCCCCGGCGTCTGTTCGACGAGTTGGAGATGGTCCAAAGGCACGGTGGGAGCGAGAAAGCCGTCCCCGAACTCGATCCGGGGCTGCACGGCGATGTCATATCCGTCCTCGATGTTGCCGGCCAGTTCGTCGAACGTGGAGCGGAGACCGTCGGTGAAGATGAACACGGCGGACACCGACGCGACGCCGAATAGGATGGCTAGACCCGTGAGGACATACCGCAGCGGGCGCTGCACAATGCTCTTCCACATCAGGCGCACAAGCACACGACGGACGCTACCCCGCTCGGCTACGTTGCACGCACGATGAAGAACGCCCTCCGTCTGTTGCTTCTGGTGCTGATGTTCAGTGGATGTAGCGGCTCCGATGGGACTGCGCAGAGCAAAACCGAGGACGGGAGCGAGCCGTCCGAGACGGCCGCATCTGCCGACGCGGTGGCGTCAACGACAACAACGATCGCAAGTCATCCTCCCGAGCTCGAAGTACCTCCAAGCGTCCGAGCCGATGTTGGCAGTTCGTGGTCAGACGCGGTCTTCACCACCGATGCGGACGGCGATGCCGTTCGGGTAACAGTCGGCGAGATGCCTCTGGGGTTCTTCCCGACCACGAACGCTCGCGGGCTCATCAACGGGTTCGAGTGGCGTCCGCCTGAGCCGGGTCGATGGAGCGTCGAGGTCGTCGCGACGGACGAGACCGGCCTACGAACGTCAGAGCAGATCACCCTCATCGGACGGAACCCGCGCAACGTGGATCTGGTACTTGCAGTTGGTGATGGGGTCGCCGCCGGTGAAGGGCTTGACCGCGGAGACCTGTTGCGACGAAACGACTGTGGTCGGGCGGAGTCCGAGTCCTACCCCCGCCTCGCATTCGATGCGCTGCGAGCTACCGGCGCTCTGGCAGATGAAGCCGAGATTGTCAGTGTGGCGTGCAACGGTATGTCCGCCTCGCGCCTGCGCACCATGCTTCTGAAGGCCACCAATGCGAGCGGGAACGAACTCGCAGAGGAGCGAACATCGCTCGATTGGGCGGTCGCGCTCAATCCCACGATCGTGACTATCACCGTTGGTGCCGCCGACGCATCGATCGCTGACCCTGACGAGGTGATCGTGGATGGCACGGTTGATCCGGCGCAACTCGCGGACCGGTTGCAGACATTCGAGGACGAACTCGATGCGTTCACCGAGGTCCTGATCAGCCACACCGACGCCCACATCGCACTGACGTCCTATGCCAATGCCACAGCCGACAATCCCCGCGGCATCGATGGCTGCAACAACGAGTGTTTTGCCGACGCCATGGAGCTGCTGCACGAGCAACTCCATGCGGCGATCAGAAGCGTGGCGCGGCGGTTGCCACCGGCTCGCGTTTCGGTCGTCGACTTCACTGGCCTCCTCGACGGGCACCGCGCGGGTGATCCGGTAGGGCTGGACCTACTGCGGGCGCCGGCACATTGCGCCGATGACGACGAACCGGACGAGTCGTGGGTATCGAACTTCGACTGCATCAACCCCAACGAGCGGGGCCACCGCGCGCTCGCAGACGTGCTGACGGAAACGTTGAACGGCTTGTAACCGCTAGTCCATATTGTTCTCGGCACTTGGCAACGCCGTTGGCGTTGCTTGGAGATTTTGGCTTCGCCAAAACTCCCGCTGGCGGTTTCTCCCAGCTGATTGCTCCCGGCCTTAGTCGAGTACGAGTCTTTCCGGTCGTACGACGTGGCCGGCCTTGCCGCAGAACCAGCAGGGCGCTCCTGGTTGGTCGCGCCACGTGACTTCACAGTCATCACAGCCCAGCACGGTGCGGGTCTTCTCC
>SHLQ01000249.1 GCA_004282895.1 Acidimicrobiales bacterium | reverse complement strand
GGCCACCTGACCACATTCGATAATGGTCGCCGGCTCGCCAGGGTCGAGGTCGAACACCAGCAACGTCGGTGACTCGAGGTCGACGCATCGGGCCATCGGCGAGTGAATCTCCAGGGCGGCGAGGTTGGCGGCCCATACGAGCGAAGCCGTTTCGTTCAAAACGCAGTAGTGAATACCTCCGACACGATCACCGGGGCCAAGGCAGGTCTGCTGCCATTCGGGGCGGTGGCTGGGGCAGCGTTTCTCGAAGAACGGCTGGGTCGTCACCCCGTTCGGCCATCGTTTGAACGTGATGCCCCGGTTCTCGATGTGGGGCAGCATGAATGGCGCGATGCGGGCGTAGTAATCGATGATCTGCGCTTTGGTGAACCCCACCATGGGGTAGAGGACCTTGCTGAGGTTGGTGAGCTTCAGCGTCCGCCCATCGACCTCGGTGAGAACCGCCTCCGGTTCGGGCATCGGGTTATGACGCCTTCTTCTTCGCCGCCGACTTCTTCTTGGCTGCGGCCTTCTTCTTCGCCGCCGGCTTCTTCTTGGCTGCGGCCTTCTTCTTCGCCGCCGGCTTCTTTTTGGCTGCCGCCGTCGGATGCCGCGATCGGGCCTTCTTCGCTTCAGCCACGGATGCTTCGAGCGCAGCCATCAGGTCGACGACCGAGCCGCCTGCGTCTTCATCGGCAGGTGCGGCCATCACCATCTCCTCGCCGGCGATCTTGCGATCGATCATGTCGATAACCGCCAGGCGGTAGGTGTCGGTGTGTTTCTCCGGTTGAAAATCCGCTTCGAGGGAGGAGATGAGTTGGCGGGCCATCTCGATCTCCTTGTCGGACACCTCGATGTCGTCGATGCCATGGAAGAGGTCGACGTCCTCGGACGCGACCAGTTCATCGGCGTACACCATCGTGGAGAGGAGCAGCCGTCCGTCGACCGGACGAATCGCAGCAAGGTATTGCTTCGTACGCATCACGAACCGGGCGATGCCCACCTTCCCCGACTCCTCCATGGCCGAGACCAGGAGTTTGTAGGGCTTCTGCGTGTCCGGACTGGGTGCCAGGTAGTACGCGGAGTCGTAGAAGATGGGATCGATGTCGACGAGGTCGACGAACTCCTCCAGATCGATCGTCTTGACGGCGTCCGGGTCGAGCGAAGCGAGCTCGTCCTCGTCGATCGTGACGTACTCGCCGGATGGCAGCTCGAATCCTTTGACGATGTCGTCGTACTCGACCTCCTCGCCAGTGGCAGCCGAGACGCGTTTCTGCTTGACGCGACTGCCGGTTTTGGAGTCGATCTGATTGAACCGGACGTTCTTGCGACGCACGGCGCTGAAGAGCTTCACGGGGATGTTGACCAACCCGAAACTGATCGAGCCGGACCATATTGGACGAGCCATACCTCAATTATCGCCCGAATTGGGGCAAGTAGTTAGTTGGGTGTGCTCCTATCCTGCGAGGCGTGATCGAACTCGACGCCGCAACGGTGATGATTCAATGGGCGTTCGGTGGCCTGTTCTTCCTCTGGGTCACGACGCGCCGCCGCGAAGTCGGGCTCGGTTATGGCTGGTTGCAGCGCATTACCTTCATCGTGTTCGCGGTGATCGCGCTGGTTGTGGCCTACTTCACGAAATGGGTGCCGGTCCGTGACGCGGCGAACGTGGCGATGATCATCGCCAGCACCGCAGCGCTCTGGGTCTCCTACCAACGACGGTCAGCGGGTGTTGCCGGCCAGCGGGAGGTGGTCGAGCGTCGCAGCGAACGGGTCGCGGAAATGACGGGTATCGATCGGGACGTCCAGCGTTTCGACAAGGGGGCCGAGGAATTCCCACCGGTCCTCGATCTTGTCCCCTTGGCCTTTGGCCTGATCGCCGTGGTTGCGGCCGGTATCGAAGCGGCTGACCCGGCGTGGCTCGGAGTGGCCCGCATCGTGGTCGGCGCGTTCTTCCTTGGCGCCGTGACGGATGCGATGTTGCTCGGTCACTGGTACCTCGTGCAGCCCGGCCTTGGCCGCGAGCCGCTCAACGAACTCGTTCGGTGGACGGCGATTCTTTGGCCATTTGAACTGCTCGTCCTGTTGCTGCCGACCGGGATGATCACCGTGCTGAACGGCACGATCGATGATGGCTTCGGCGGCCTGCTCGGGTGGTACTGGGTGGCGTCGACCGTTGCCACCATCATCTTGTTGTTCGTCACGATGGCAGCGCTAAGGGAACGGCAATACTCCGCCGTTATGGCGGCCACCGGGCTTCTCTACCTCGCGATCCTCATGGCGTTCGGCATGGATCTTGTCGCCCGCGCCACGTTGCGGACTTAGGCGAGGACCTTGGCGGGAGCACCCGCCGCGACACATCCGTCAGGCAAGTCCCTGGTCACGACGGAGTTGGCTCCGACCATGACCCCTTCGCCGATCGTGACACCCGGCGTCACGACCACACCGGTGCCGAGCCATGAGCGGGAACCGATCTTCACCGCCCGTTCGGCCTGAAGCTGCTTTCCGATCGGCGCGTTCTGATCGGTGTTGGCGTGGTTCTGATCGGTGACGAAGACGTTGGGCCCGAAGAAGACGTCGTCGCCGATCTCGATGTCGAGGTGCGCGGCGATGGAACAACCCCGGCCGATCACACAGCGATCGCCAATGCGCAGGATCTCCGGTGCGATCAATTCCTGACCCGGCGCCATACCGACCGTGAGTGAGCAGTGGGGGCCAATCGCCGTGTTCTGTCCGATCACGATGGCGTGTTCGTTGAAGAGCACCTGAGGCGGAAAGCAGATGATGGATTTCGACCCGAACGACGCGAACCGGGAAGCGCGGGTGGAGCCGGGCTTGATGGCAGCCCGTTCGTGCAGCGATTCCCAGAGCGAAAGGACGACATCACCAATTGTGAGTCGCGCCACGGCCGTGTCAGCCGATCTGGGCGAGCTGATGGTCGACGAGATTCAGCGAATCCGGTCCGTCGGCGGCCGCAACGACGATGTCCTCGAGCCGCGCTCCCCACGTGCCGGGAACGTAGATGCCTGGCTCGACCGAGAACGCGTTGCCCGCAACGAGAGGGTCGCTGTTGCCCTCCACGATGTAGGGCTCCTCGTGGGCTTCGATGCCTATGCCGTGGCCGGTGCGGTGAATGAAGTACTCGCCGTAACCGGCGTCGGTGATGATGGCCCGACCAACCCGATCGACCTCCTCGGCGGGGGTGCCGACCGTGGCGGCCTTGACGGACGCCACCTGCGCCTCGTGAAGCACGTCGTAGAGCTCCACGAACTCCGGGGGTGGGGTTCCCGTCCAGACGCAGCGGGTGATGTCCGAGCAATAACCGATGCCGTCGTCGCCATACATCGTCCCGCCGAAATCGCAGAGCACACCTTCGTCGGCCTGAATGACACGTTCACCGGCGTGGTGATGCGGACTGGCGGCATTCTCTCCTGCAGCAACGATCGCGAAGTTCACCTTGCTGTGGCCCTCTTCCTTGATCTGTCGGCCGAGCTCCGCGGAGACCGCCGCCTCGGTCTGGCCGACCAGAGGGATCTCTCCCGCCTGCAACCGGGCCGCAATGCGGTCGACCGCGTGGGATGCAGCCCGCAGCCGTTCGATCTCATCGGCGGTCTTCACGGCGCGCAACGGTTTCATGACCTCGACCGCGTGACGGAATGTGCGGTTCCCGTCCGCCTTGATCAGGTCGACGAGGAAACGAGCCCACGTGGTTTCGCCGAAGGCGATCTGTGAACGAGCGCCCACGATCTCATGCACCTTCGCGATCGGATCGTCGAGCTCGCCCCACGGCGTGATATCGAAGTCCGGGCGCGGCGTCACGCGAGGCGCCTCCAGCTCCGGAACAACCAGCTGAGGCCGTCCGTCAGCGGGGACCACCAACATGGTGAGCCGTTCGCTGGCCATGGCTTCGTAGCCGGTGAGATACGGCAGGTCTGCGCCCACCGACAACAGCAGGGCGTCGACACCTTGGCGTTGCATCTCGCTGCGGGCTCGGTCCAGGCGTTCGGTGAACATGTTTCTCTCCTTAGGAACGGGCGGCGGCTTCGCCCTGTTTGGCGTGGTAGCTCGATCGGGTCAGAGGGCTCGATTCGACATGCGACAGGCCCAGCTCGTCCTCGCCGATTCGTTTGAGTTCGGCGAACTCTTCGGGCGTCCACCATCGGGCCACGGGAAGGTGGTGGGAGGTCGGCCGCAGGTACTGCCCAATGGTGACGATGTCGACGCCGATCGCGGCCAGATCGGCGCTCGTCGAGACCACCTCATCGAATTCCTCCCCCATACCCACGATGATCGAGCTCTTGG
>SHLQ01000248.1 GCA_004282895.1 Acidimicrobiales bacterium | reverse complement strand
GTCGTGAACAACCTGCGGGATCGTCAGGGAGACGCGACAGCGGGCAAACGGACCCTTGCCGTCCGCATTGGTGATCGTGCGACGCGGCTCCTCTATGCGGCGATGGTGATCGGGGCGTTCGTCATCATCGCCGTCACGGCGATCGCTGCGGATCGGGCATTTCTACTTCTGGCAGTCATCGCCATCGGGGTCGCCGTTCCCGCACTCGGGCTGGTTCTGCGCGGTGCCGAGGGGACAAGCCTGATCGCCGCGCTCGAATCGACCGGCCGCACCCAGCTGGTCGCGGGTCTTCTTCTGTCCCTTGGTCTACTGCTCTGAGCGTTGACCGGTGATCAGCTGGGCGGCACCGAGTGTCAGCTGCTCGTGGCGCACATCAACAAATCCAGCAGCGGCGAGCATCGACAGCAGCTCGTCACGCGGCGGCAGGTAGGCCAAGGAACGGGGCAGGTAACCGTAGGCCTGCTTGTCCGATAGCAGGCCGCCAACGAACGGCACGACCTTGCCGAAGTAGAGTCCATGGCCGGCTGCGGCGACCTTGTTGTCCGGTGCGGATGCGTCGAGCAGGGCGATTCGACCGCCGGGCTTGACGACGCGACCGAGCTCATCGAACACCATCTGCAGGTCAACGAAGTTGCGAAGTGCGAAACCGCAGGTGGCCGCGTCAAAGGCGCCAGTGGCGAACGGCATCACCATGCCGTCGGCCTGCACCAAGGGGGCCGATGTGCGGGCGTTGGCGAGCATGCCGAAGCTGAAGTCGGCTCCGACGCTGGCGTGGCCGCGTTCACCCAGCTCTCGACAGAAGTCCCCGGTACCGGTCGCGAGATCGAGCACCAGCGCTCCTGACGCGAGGCGCAAGCTCTCCAGGGCAAGGCGTCGCCAACGCACATCCAGTCGAAACGTCATGATGCGGTTCACGAGGTCGTACCGGGGGGCGATCGTGTCGAACATCACCTGGACTGACCGACCCTTTTCGTCGCCTTCCGGCAGCGGGGCATCGAGCGACGGAAGCTCTGCCGGCGGGGGAGTGGAAGAGTCGTTCACCCGCCCAGCGTAGGCGGAACAACGCATAAAGGATCTGACCGACCGGGTGAGGATTTGGCACGGGTGCCGCGCTAGTTTCGCGGGCGGTAACCATCATGGCTGACGCAACTATCGATACTCGAGAGCAGGAAGTGGCGGCACTGGCCCGCCGGGCCGCTCGAGCGGCATCGGCACGGTCCGCTCCTGGCGGTCCAATCGCGGCCCTGACCATCGAGGACATCGATGAATCGATGATGGCCACGTTGGGTCGGGCTTTTGGCCGGATCGAGGCATCCTCGCCCGCGTTCGGTGGAGCGATGTTGTTTCGCAGTGCTCAGGCGGTCCCGCTCGTGAGCCTTCTTCCGCCGGAACGGTCCGAAGAGATCCGGTCTGAGCTCCTGCGGATGGCCACCGGCACCCGAGCCCAAATCGACGGCCTTGTTGGCTCGCCGGCCGGTGCGTTCACGGATTCGATCGTTGCCACGGAGGCGGGGGCAATCATCGCCCGCTTGATCGAGGACGACCTGCTGGTGGTGCTCGTGGACGGACGTGGCAGCGATGTCGCTCCGGTGTGGGCTGCGGCAGAGGCGGAAGTCGCAACGATTGCGGCCGCCGCCGCAGATCTGGTGAAGATCGAGCTCGAGTAGGTCAGCCCTCGTCGCGGCGGCGACGCATTTCCTCGCTGTGCCGCTTGAGGGTCGCCTTCTGCTGCTTCGTCAGGCTGTCGAAGCCCTGTTCGTTCACTTGGTCGAGCAGAGCGTCGATCTCGGCATCGGAGGAGGAAGGGGTCGGAACCGACCGCAGCCCGGCCTTGTTCTTGCGCCGCTTCTGGGAGCGAGGCCGGCCGGTGTTGGTGCGACCCTCACCGGTCATGAAACCGGGTAGGGCCAGCGCAGGAATCCACTCCACCTCGGAGGCAAAACCGAACGACTTGGTCAGCACGAGGCCGATGCTGCCGGCGGCCATGGTCATGATCAGCGACGGCCAGTTGCGGTTTGTGATGTCGCCAAGCACGGAGATCAGGAAGATCGCTGCAACAAGAATCCAGAACGGGATGCCGAAGAACGATTTGGCCTGGGTGAATGCGGCCGCGAACCCGGCGGCAACACCGAGGAAGAGCACGTTGAGCCCGCCCTCGAGAATGCCGATGTTCGTGAACGCACCGACCAACAACGCCAGCACGGCCGGAACAACAATCATGGTTCCGACGAGCGCGGCAAACTTCGTCTTCCCGAGGATGGATTCGAACTGCGAGCCCAGCAGATAAAAGAAAACGGCGGCAATGAGCTGGCCGAAGATCTCGTTGCTGGTGATGATGACGGTTGGCCAGGTGAAGATGCGCCAGATCTGGGCGCCGTTCAGCGCCTCATCGGTGAGCACGAGGTTGCGGCCCACCGGTCCGACGTTGCCTTCGAAGGTGAGGATGACGATGCCGAGCAGTGCGAGGCCCGCGACCGCCACCGATGTGGTGACCTGCAGTGCCCCGATCGTGAACCATCCGTCACGATCGTTGTGCGCAAAAGGGCTTTGGAATGAATAGCGATCAGCCATGAACCCTCAATGCTACAGACGATGTGGTGGAGCTAACGCCTTCGGGGGGCGGCAACCGATTGTTCACCTGATGATTGGCTGGCTCGGAGCTGGCCGCATGCTGCATCGATGTCCGTGCCGCGGTTTCTGCGGATGGTCGCATTCGTGTTGCGATCGAGCAGCCAGCGTTGGAATTGTTTGACGCCATCTGAGGACGTGCCGATCGTCGGATACCCAGGGGTTGGGTTCAACGGGATCAGATTCACGTGCGCCCGAAGTCGTTTGCACAGTGACGCCAGGGCCTTGGCCTGATCCTCGGTGTCGTTGACGCCGTCGATGAGCGCCCACTCGAAGCTCAGTCGACGCCCTGACGCGTCCACATACTCCTGGCAGGCGTCGGCCAGGTCACTGATTGGATAGCGCTTGTTGATGGGCACGAGCTCATTGCGCAGCTCATCGGTGGCCGCGTGCAGGGAAACGGCCAAGCTGATGGGCAGATCCTCCGTGGCCATGCGGCGGATGCCGGGAATGAGTCCCACGGTGGACATCGTTATGTGACGGGCAGAGAGGCCGAGATCAGCGTGGATGCGACGGACGGCGCCCCACGTGGCGTCATAGTTCGCCAACGGCTCACCCATCCCCATGAAGACGACGTTCGACAGGCGGCGCGGTTTCGCTGCCTCGCGCGCTCGGATCACCTGCTCGACGATCTCGCCGGTGGTGAGATGCCGGCGGAACCCTTCCTGTCCGGTTGCGCAGAAGCCGCAGGCCATGGCACACCCGGCCTGGCTGCTCACACAGACCGTGGATCGACCGGTGTAGTGCATGAGTACGGTTTCCACCGCGTCGCCGTCGGGCAGCCCCCAGAGCCATTTGTGGGTCTCTCCACCTTCGGAGATACGTTCCACGCGGTTCTCGAGCGCTGCGGGCAGAAGTGTTGCCAGGTCGCCCCGGAGACCCTTGGGGAGCGTGGAGATCGCTTCAACGTCCAAGCCATCGTCGTAGAGGCCGCGCCAAAGCTGGTCGACCCGGTAGGCGGGGTGCTCGTGCAGGAGCTCCGCGAGTGACTCTCGATCGTGGTCGTAGCGGGTGATGGTCTGGCTCATGGCCGTTTCCACAACTTGTCGGTGCGATGGACGCCGAAGCCGAGGGACGCATACGTGGCGATCGCGGAGGTGTTGTCTGACTCGACGTACAACATGGCGGTGTCGAGGCCAGCGGCTGCGAGATGATCGAGGCCGGCCAGTGTCATCGGTCTGCCTAGGCCGCGTCCATGGAAGTCGGGGTCGAGGGCGATGACGTAGATTTCGCCGAGGTGCTCGGGTTCGGTGTGGACCTTCGTCCAACAGAAACCGGCGAGACGACCGTCGATGTGATGAAGCCGAAAACCGTCCGGGTCAAACCACGGCTCGTTCATCTGGTCGCGAACCGACTCCGCGGTCAGTCCCGACTGTTCGGGATGCCAGGAGAACGCGCGGTTGTTGACCGCCACGAACTCGTCGGTGTCGTCGATCGTGAAGCTTCGGGTAGGAAGGCCGCTCGGGGGAGCAGGCAACCCTCGCCGCATCTGCAGCAACGTACGGTCGGACGTGAACCCCGCTGCGGCCATGACCTCATCTGAGGCGTCGGATGTTCCATGCACCCACACCGAGGCATCCGCGCCCGCATTGGCCCCAAGCGCGAGGGCATCCTCGAATGCCGTCACGTCGTCAGCAGGATCGACAGTGATATGCACC
>SHLQ01000247.1 GCA_004282895.1 Acidimicrobiales bacterium | reverse complement strand
CTGCTCAGCCAGAACTACATCAGCGAGGGCGACTACTGGGAGAACGAGTACTACAGCATGCTCGTCTCATCGATCCTCGGCATGATCGTCATGGCGTCGGCCCGCGATCTGATCACGATCTTCGTGGCCCTCGAACTGCTGTCGATCCCCGCCTACCTGATGGCGACGTGGCGCAAGCGTGACCTCAAGTCGAACGAGGCCGGAATCAAGTACTACCTCATGGGTGTCTTCGCCTCGGCGGTGATGCTCTACGGCATGTCGCTGCTCTACGGCATCTCGGGTGCGACGAAGCTGGCCGACATCAATGCGGCCCTTGGCGACGACAGCAGCCGCGTCGCCTCGCTCGGAGTTGTGTTCGTTCTGGTCGGGTTCGCGTTCAAGGTGAGTGCCGTGCCATTCCACACGTGGGCCCCGGACACCTACGAGGGGGCACCGACGCCTGTCACGGCCTTCCTCGCCGTCGCGTCGAAAGCCGCAGGATTCGTCGCGTTGGCGCAGTTGATCCTGGTCGCGTTTCCCGACCAAGGCGACATCTACGAGCCCCTCATGTGGGTGCTCGCTGCGGCCTCGATGACGGTCGGCAATCTCATTGCGCTGCGGCAAACGAACATGGTCCGGCTCATGGCGTACTCGGGTATCGCCTCCGCCGGCTACATCATGGCGCCGCTGGCCGTAGCCAGCAGTGTTCCCGATGAGGCGCTCCGGGCCATGGTGACCTATCTCGTGATCTACGCCGCGATGAACCTCGGCGTGTTCGCGGTCATCCTCGCCGTCGCCCGCAAGACCCGCTCGGCCGAGATCTCCAGCTACGCCGGTCTCTTCCAGTACGCACCGGGGCTTGCCGTGGCAATGATGGTCTTCCTGATGGCACTGGCCGGCATTCCGCCGTTCGGTGGTTGGTGGGCCAAGTTCGCCGTATTCAAGGCGCTCCTCGATGCAGACACCTTCGGCGGATACTCGTTGGCGGTCATCGCCGCAGTGAACTCGGTCATCGCGCTCTTCTACTATCTGAGCGTTCTTCGCACGATGTGGGCCGACGACGCGCCCGATGGTGACGTGGCGCCGATCCGCATTCCGGCGGCACTTGTCGCCGCGCTGGCCATCACGGTGTTCGCGACCATGGCGTTTGGTGTGTATCCGCCGTTCGTCAACGACGTCGCCGATGTCAGCCTCATTGGGGCCGGCCGCTGAGTCCAGCCCAGACTCCGCTCGATCGGCTGGTCCGCGAGCGCATGGAGACCGAAGGCAGCATCGCCTACGACGAGGTGGTGGAGCTCGCACTGTACGACCCCAACCATGGGTTCTACGCGACGTCCGGGCAGGCCGGTCGGAGAGGTGACTTCATCACCAGCCCAGAGGTTGGCCCGTTGTTCGGCGAGCTGGTGGCGTCCTACCTCGACCAAGAATGGGATCGCTGCGGAAACCCCGACGAATTCGTTTTTGTGGACGCCGGCGCCGGTCCGGGAACTCTCGCACGGACGATCGCTGCGGCCAATCCCCGGTGCGCGGACGTGCTCCGGTATGTCGCCGTGGAGATCTCGGACGCGCAACGCGAATCACATCCCCCGTTCGTCGAGTCTGCTTCCCAACTGCCCACGGGTCCGTTCGACGGGGTCATCTTCGCCAACGAGCTGCTCGACAACCTCACCTTCACGCCCGTGCGTCGACACGACGGCGAGCTCAGGACCGTACGAGTTGGATGTGAGGACGATGAGCTGATGGAGGTGGTCGGTGACCGTCTCGCCGCAGAAGACGTGTCCCACTTCAAGCCCGGGATCGTGGGCGGGGTCGTCCAGCAGGCAGCGGCGAACTGGCTGGAGCACGCGAGGACATCGCTCACACAGGGGAGTGTCGTCGTGATCGACTACGCCCGAGACCGAAGTGAAGACGTAGAGGTTCGCACCTACCTCGGACACGAACGAGGCACCAGCCCACTTGTGCAGTTGGGGTCCAACGACATCACCGTCGATGTGGATCTGGCGCAGCTGCAGAGTCGTGTCGGGCCAGCGACGGAGCTGACGACGCAGAAGGCGTTCCTGGAAGAACTCGGTATTGAGGACCTGGTGGAGGAAGGACGCGCGCACTGGAAGGAGAATGCGGCGGTGGGGGATCTCGGCGCGCTGAAGGCTCGGAGCAGGGTTCGTGAGGCGGAGGCGCTTCTCGACCCCGAGGGCCTTGGCGGGTTCACGGTTGCCACCTGGCGTTAATCCGGATTGCTCAGGCATGACCCCCTTCCGTATGCCTACTATCTGGTGCATGCATGAAGAGCGGAGCAAACTTGAAGTCAGTGAGTACTCCCTCGCAGTCGGCGAACACTCGGTCGGAATACCCTTCTCACGGACATCAGACCAGCTCGTCGAGGCCTATCTCGAGCTCATCACGCTCGTGCGGGATCAACGCCCGACGGAACTCCGCCTGGACGATATTGACGTGATCGAGGCCGAGACCGGGTACGAACGCACCTTCATCGAGAACCGCGTAAACGCCCATCTCGAAGCGCTGAACTAACGCGCAAAAACGCCGGGAATTCGAGAGGAACGAGCGATCGCGCTCGGCTACTGTCTCCCTTGAGGGAACCAAGGGAGACAGGCCATGGCTGAGCCAACCATCGAAGTGTACGAGGGCGAGGATCGGCGATTTCCGCCGTCGCCGGAGTTTCAGGCAAACGCTCTCGTCAGCGACAACTCGCTGTACGAGGAGGCCAGCGCGGACTACGAGGCATTCTGGGCCCGTCAGGCACGCGAGTTGTTGACGTGGCGCAAGGACTTCTCGACCACACTCGATTGGGACCTGCCGAACGCGAAGTGGTTTGCCGACGGTCAACTGAACATGACCGAGAATTGCCTCGACCGCCACGTCGAGGCCGGCCGCGGTGACAAGGTCGCGTATCACTGGGAGGGCGAGCCGGGTGATACCCGCACCGTCACCTACAGCGATCTGCTGATCGAGGTGAAGAAGTTCGCCAACGTCCTGAAGGGGCTTGGCCTCGAGAAGGGCGATCGTGTCGCCATCTACATGCCAATGATCCTCGAACTGCCGATCGCCATGTTGGCGTGTGCCCGGATCGGTGTGGCCCACTCGGTGATCTTCGGCGGCTTCTCTCCCGATGCCATCAAGGACCGTTGCGAGGACGCAGATGCCCGGCTCATCATCACCTCCGATGGCGGGTATCGCCGCGGCGCACCCTCCGCGCTGAAGGTCAACGTCGATGCCGCTCTGGAGAGCGGAGCTCCGTCGGTCGAGAACGTCATCGTGGTCAACCGCTGCGATCTGGACGTGACCATGGCCGACGGCCGCGACCACTGGTGGCACGACCTCATGGCCGACGCGTCGGACGATTGCCCAGCCGAAGCCATGGATGCCGAACAGCTGCTGTACCTCCTCTACACCTCCGGTACGACCGCCAAGCCCAAGGGCATCATGCACACCACGGCCGGCTACCTGACCCACGTGGCCTTCACCCACAAGTACACCTTCGACGTGCACCCCGACACTGATGTCTACTGGTGCGCGGCCGACATCGGCTGGGTCACCGGCCACAGCTACATCGTGTACGGACCTCTCACGAACGGCTGCACGAGTGTCATGTACGAGGGCACCCCCGACACGCCCCGCGAGCAGGACCGCACCGGCGATGATCGTGGCGCGTGGCGGAAGAACCGGCTGTGGGACATCATCGACCGCTACAAGGTCACACAGTTCTACACCGCTCCAACAGCGATTCGGACGTTCATGAAATGGGGTGTCGGCGAACTCGAAGGCCACGACCTGTCGACCCTGCGGGTTCTGGGGACGGTGGGCGAGCCGATCAACCCGGAAGCGTGGATGTGGTACCACGAACACATTGGCCATGCGTCCGCACCGATCGTCGATACGTGGTGGCAGACCGAAACCGGGGGTCACATGATCACGCCGCTGCCCGGCGTAACCACCACCAAGCCGGGCTCGGGCACCCACCCGATTCCCGGGGTCTTCATGGAGGTCGTCGATGATGCGGGCAACGTGGTCGAAGAAGGCGGTGGCTACCTGACAATTACGAAGCCGTGGCCAGGGATGCTGCGAGGCATCTGGGGCAATCCAGAACGGTTCATGGAGACGTATTGGAGCCAATATCCAGGCCGATACTTCGCGGGTGATGGTGCCCGACTTGACGCCGACGGGTACCTGTGGGTGCTGGGTCGTGTGGACGATGTGATGAACATCTCCGGTCACCGCATGTCCACCTCCGAGATCGAATCCGCTCTCGTGGATCACCCCGCCGTCGCGGAAGCGGCCGTCGCCCTCGTT
>SHLQ01000075.1 GCA_004282895.1 Acidimicrobiales bacterium | reverse complement strand
CGGACGAAAACCAGCTGGGACAGTGGGATTGGCTCAAGTGGCTGCCCCAACTGACCCCCACCCACCCGATTGCGCTCTCGCCGCACGAGGCCGACCGCATGGTGTCATCGTGGCGCACGCCGGGCCACGACTGGCTGCAAGCCGTGCTCGTCGATCAGCCGAAGTGGGCCATCGACCGGAACTCCCTGCTCAGTCTTGTTGCGGATGAACCGGGCAAACAGACGTTGGTGATCGTCGCGGAAGACATCGACGATCTACCGGCGTGCTCGACCACGATCGAGATTGGTGACGATGGTGTGGCCACCGTGACTGCGGACGAGGTGGTCCATCGGTTCGTTTCCCCGGTCGCGGCTGCGACCACCCCCACCGACACCATTGCTCGGGGGGCCGCATGGCTGCATCGGGAATTCGGCGAGGATCCTGTGGGGATTACGGCCACCGGGGTGCGTCCGTTCGATATCGAGTCGCGACGGCGGGACTTCGCGGCGGCGGATGAACCGGTTCTGATGCCGACGGACGACGCGCGCGTGGACGACACGGTGAGTGTTGCGGAGCCCACGGACGTCATCGAGAACGATGGAGTGGAGGATGCGGACGATTTCGATGGAGGCGACCGATCGGACGACACGCGCTGGAGCCAACGTTCACGCGATCTCGATTGACCCCTTTCCGATAACGTCAAAGCATGCTTCTGAGCAAACGGGTGCAGGGAATCATCCTCATTTCGCTCAGTTCGATCGCGCTGATTCTTATCGCCATATTGGCCAGCGGTGCGTTCATCAAAGCGGCGGAACCTGCCGTCGAGGTTGCAGGCGCCTCGCTTCAGATCGGTGCGGGCGAGGCCACAACCACCACGCCGCCGACCACAACGACGGCCGCACCAACCACGACCACGCCGCCACCCCTGCGAACGGCAACCCTCGCGTTCACGGGCGACACGCTCGCCCATCGTGGTGTTGTCCGTCAGGCCAAGGCGTACGCGGCCGACAGCGAGCTCGACTACGACTTCGCTCCGATGTACCGACTGGTCGAGCCGTATCTCTCGGCGGCCGACGTGGCGATCTGTCACCTCGAAACCCCACTGTCCATCGACAACCGAAATCTCAGCGGTTATCCGGTGTTCAATGTCCCCCACGAACTGGCTGATGGTCTGGCGGCGGCCGGGTACGACGGCTGTTCCACCGCATCGAATCACAGTCTCGATCGACGCCCGTCCGGCGTATTCGACACGATCGACGTTCTCGAAGGTGCCGGTTTGCAGCAGACCGGCATGTTCCGATCGGCTGAGGAACGAGCAGAACCAACGATCTACGATGCCGCGGGAATCGCCGTCGCACACCTGAGCTACAGCTATGGATTCAACGGATTCACCGAGCCTGGGGACAAGCCGTGGCTCGTCAACGAGATCGACATCGACCAGATCACGGCCGATGCGGCGGCAGCGCGCGCGAGCGGAGCCGAATACGTGGTCGTCTCCCTGCACTGGGGCATCGAATACCGCATCGCCCCGTCGAGCGAGCAGCTCGAGGTCGGCCCGGCCGTTCTTGAGATCGACGACGTCGACGTCATCATTGGCCACCACGCCCACGTGGTGCAACCGGTCGGCAAGGTGGACGACAAGTTCGTCGTGTACGGGCTCGGCAACTTCCTCTCGAACCAATCGGCGAACTGTTGTGTCGCGGCCAGCCAGGACGGGGTCATCGTCCAGGTGCACATTCAGGAACGCCGAGCAGCCGAAGCCACCGACCCGGGTTTCCGCACTTGGCTGTCCTACGTCCCCACCTGGGTTGACCGCGACGACTTCACCATCGTCCCCGTTGTGGAAGCGCTCGAGGACGAGGAGCTGAGCGATGGGCGCCAGGCCACGCTCGAGAAGTCTCGAGCGCGCACCAACGACGCCATCGGTGGTCTGGGTGCTCGAGGCTGGGGAGTGCTCGAAGCCTTGCGCTAGAGGTTGTCGGTCAGGAACGCGGCGATGCGCTGAATCGCATCCGCGCTGTCGTCCACCAGGCCAACCTGGGTGAAGAACGAGTGAATCTGGCCCTCGTACTCGACGAGTTCGGTGGGTACGCCCGCCGCGGTAAGTGCTTCGGCGAATCGCGTTCCGTCATCGAGCAGAGGGTCATATTCCGCGGTGATGATGATCGTCGGTGGCAGGCCGGCCAGGCTTCCGAAGAAGGGGGAGCAGCGGGGTGCGTGCCGGTCCACCGGGTTCGGTGTGTAGTGATCAATGAACCACACCATTGCGTCGCGAGTAAGGATGTATCCCTCGGCGTTGCGGATGTAGGAGTCGCTGTCGGTGAGCGTGAGGTCGGTGGCGGGGTAGATGAGCGCCTGCGCGGCAATCTTTGGCCCGCCGTTGTCCCGCATCGACTGCGCGACGATCGCGGCGAGATTTCCCCCGGCGCTATCTCCGGAGACGGCGACGCGGGACGGATCGATACCGAGCTCGTCCGCATTGTCGACGACCCAGCGGGTGGCCGCCTCACAGTCATCGACGGCCGCGGGGTAGGGCGCTTCCGGTGCGAGCCGATAGTCCACCGACACAACGACGGCCCTGGCTTCGTTCGCGAGTAACCGGCAGGCCGCATCATGGGTGTCGATTGTTCCGAACACCCAGCCGCCGCCGTGAAAGAACATGACGACCGGAGCGTCAGTCGACGGCGCCGGCGTATAGATCCGAATCACCAGATCACCTCCAGGCCCGGGGATGGTGAGATCACGGGTCTCATGGATTCCCGGAGGCGCAACCAGTGCCGTGCGATTGTCATAGAGCTCGCGAGCTGTGACCGGGTCGAGCGTCGTCAACGCGGGTAACTCGAGCTCAATGGCCGCCTGAATGATCATCTCGGCCTGTGGATGAAGAGGCATCGCAAGATCGTAGCGAGCCCGCATGGAGCGAAACGGATTCGGCACCACCAGACTGTCTCCGTGAGCGAGCAGCGGGAACGAATCTTTCAGACCGCGACGGTCGACAACAGCGACCATTTCTCGCTCAAGGACTGGGCGCTCTTCGTGTCGATTGCGCTCATCTGGGGATCATCGTTCCTCCTCATCGCGTTCGCTCTGGAGGACTTCACGCCCGGCACGATCACTCTTGCACGGGTTGGCCTTGGTGCCCTGACACTCGGAGCGGTCCGCGCCGCCCGCCCAAGCGGCCAGCGGATCGAAAGCGAAGACTGGCCGCGCATCGTGCTGCTGTCTTTCCTGTGGGTGGGAATTCCGTTCACGTTGTTCCCGCTGGCGCAGGAGTACATCAACTCCGCCGTCACCGGATTGCTGAACGGCGCAATGCCCATCTTCGCCGCCCTTGTGGCGACCGTGCTGTTCAAGACCGCGCCCAAGGGCCTCCAACTCGCCGGCATTGGTCTCGGTTTTCTGGGCATCATCATGATCAGCGTTGCTTCCGCCGGAGGCGAATCGTCGGAGGCCATCGGTGTGCTGATGGTGCTCGGAGCAACGGTCTGTTACGGCTTCGCTGTCAACCTCGCCGGACCTCTGCAACAGAAGTACGGCGCAATCGGGACGATGTTCCCCGTTCTCGCGCTGGCCACCGTTTGGGTCACACCGTTTGGGTTGTGGGGCCTGGCGGACAACGGCTTCTCGATCGGATCGGCCGTCGCGGTGTTCATTCTCGGCGCCGTGGGCACCGGCGCGGCGTATTGGATCATGGCCACGCTGGTCGGTCGGGTCGGCGCCGTGCGCGCCTCGTTCATCACCTACCTGATCCCGGTCGTGTCGTTGGTCCTGGGTGTGGTGTTCCGAGACGATGAGGTCACCGTCGTTGCGCTAATCGGTGCGGTGCTGACGATCGGCGGTGCGCTCATGGCGTCGCGCCGCGAGTCTCGCTAGAGGTAGCTCAGCGCCTGACGAGCCGCGCCATGGCGCGCTTTCGGAGAAACCGCCGGCAGTCGAATAGGGTCATAACCGAGCTCGCGGTAGACGTCCCACATGTGTCGGTGCACGGCCGCCTGATAGGCCGCGTTCTCCACTCGTTGATCGTCGCGTTTCCAGCCCACCGGGTCGAGGATGAAGACGGCGTGATACCGAAATGCGATCGACGATGCGGTCAGCTCCGGTGGAACCGGTCGGCCCTCCGTCCGATGAAACGCGATGTTGCAGGGTGATCCATACTCGAGCACATATCGGTCAGCGGGGTCCAGCGCGCGTTCGGAATCGTGATGGCCGCGATGGCCATCGGTTGGAAGTCATCCGAGAAACGGAACTCCTCCGCATCCCGGCCCGTCGCCACAACCCGAGTGATCATCGCTCGAACCGCGTCGGGGATCGTGTTCTCGCCATCCTCGGCGAAGAGCCCGAGCAGGGTGGTCTTGCCCGAACTCGGTGGGCCGCTGATGATGACCCAATCGGTTTCGATCGACATGGTCTAGCCCTGGAGATCCCGGGCGACGTCGATGAAAAAGCTGGTGGCAAGGCCCAGCGACTCGATGTCGATGCGCTCATTGTGACCGTGGAACCGCTCGGAGAATTCGATCGGGCTGAGATCCGGGCTGAACAGCCCGGCGCCGTAGGCGACCGCACCCATTTCCCGGTACACGCGTGAGTCAGTGAACCCGACGATCAGTTGGGGACTGAGGCTGGCCGTGGGAAACGGCTTGTTGACCGCCCGCTGTATGGAATCCCAGAGCGGGGTATTTGTCTGGCTCATCGAGGCCGGGTGGGTGATGAGCTCCGTCACCTCGACATGATCGGCGAGATCACCGAGCGCGGTTCGCAGATGTGCGGTCACTTCCTCGGGGCCCTCCCCGGGAAGTGTGCGGATGTCGACCTCGATCTCGATTTGGCCGGGGATGACGTTGGTCTTCAGTGTCTGCTCGGCGCCGATGACATTGGGCGAGAAGGTCGTGTGGGTGCAGCTCCAGAAGTGTCCGGCCAGCCCGGCGATCGGGAACGATTCGAGATAGTCGTTGATCTTGTCCGAGTTGAGGAGAATCGCATTGGTCTCCTCATCGAGTCCGAACGACTCGACCTGATGCCGCCACAGCTCATGGAACCGGGCGGGTGGCCGATACTCGGCCAGCCGTTGCACCACCGCGGCTGCCCGGATCAAGGCGTTGTCGGCGCGGAACGGCCTCGAGCCGTGCCCGGGCGTTCCCTTTACCTTGAGCTTGCGCCAGGCGATGCCCTTCTCTCCGACGTTCATGACGATCGTTGGTGCTTGGGGATCACCAAGGTGCAATCCACCATTCTCGGTCATGACGTAGTCGGCGTAGATCGCGTCGGGTTCGTTGTCCTTGAACCATTCGGCGCCAACCTTGCTGCCGGCCTCCTCGTCGGCGACACCGAAGAAGATGAGGTCGCCCTTGGGTTTGAAGCCCGTGTCCGCGAGGTGACGGAATGCCACCGCCATCGCCGACGTGAGATTCAACATGTCGACCGCACCACGGCCCCACACCTCACCGTCGATGATCTCGCCACCGAACGGATCGTGCAGCCAGCCGCTGCGGTCGACGGGCACCACGTCGGTGTGGCCCATCAGGCAGAGACTGGGTGCGTTGGGGTCTGACCCCTCGATGCGGGCGACGACCGACGCGCGATTGTCGACGGGTTCCCACGACTGCACATCGAGGCCTGTGCCTTCGATGACCTGCCGCAACACATCGGCGTTTCGGGTTTCGTTGCCGCTGTCGACCTGTCCATCGTTCACGCACTCGTTGCGGATCATCTGCTGCAGCAGTTCGGTCGTTTCCTGAGTGAGTGCGTCCGATGGTGTCACGGTGTCTTCCTATTCCTCGATGATCTCCACGGAGATCAGCATCTCACCTCGGGAGGTGGGTGCGCCGGGATCCCGTAGATCGATCTGCGCCAGCACGTCGTCTCCGGCGACAACTTCACCCAAGACCGCGTGCAGCCCGTTGAGGTGTGGCGTCGGATCGAACGTGATGAAGAACTGGCTGCCGTTCGTGTCCGGCCCGCTGTTGGCCATGGCGAGCAGCCCGCGCGTCTCGAGGGGGTTCAAGGCCGCCTCTTCATCTGGAAACGAGTAGCCGGGGCCACCGGTGCCGGTGCCCGTGGGGTCGCCGCCCTGGGCCATGAACGCGTTCAGCACCCGGTGAAACACCGTGGCGTCGTAGTAGCCGTCCTGGGCGAGCGCCACGAAGTTGTTCACGGTCTCCGGCGCCTGGCGGGCATACAGCCAGATGCGGATCTCGCCATCGTCGGTGTTCAGTACCGCCGTGTAGCTCTTCGTCGGGTCGATCACCTGCGGTGGTGGCTCGGTGTAGACGCCGTTGCGGACGGCAGGGTCAACCGTCGCCAGCGCGCCGTCGCCAGTCCACGGCTCCCAGCCAACGGGCAGCTCCTTCGCCAGACCGGAGTCATAGGGGGTGGAACAGCCATCGATCTGGTCGCGGAGATCGTTGGTCTCGCCGCTGATCAGGTTCGCCCAGAACGAATCAAGAAACGCGTCGTCGATTCCCTCGGCCAGGCACTCTCGATCAACGTCAACGGTGAACTGTTGCGCCGCCTCAGCCGCGCCCGCGAACTGGTTGGCGATGCCCTCCTTGGGCACACACTCGCGCGCTGCACCTGAGGCGGGTTCCACCGCGCCGGCGGGCACGGGGAACTGCACCTGGAGCGCCGACAGGCCCACGTAGGCGAGGTCACCGGTGGTCATGTCATCGAGCTTCTCTTCAACACAGGTGGCGTAGTCCGAACGGGCCTCGTCGGTTTCAACGCCGCTGAGGGCGACGAGTGATTGGGCCAGAGTCAACTTGTCGACACAGGCATGAACGGCGACCGTCAACGCGGTGTAGGACTGGTCCGTGAACTGGTAGCCGGATTCGGCCGGGCCGGTGAGTGCGTCGGTGAGGGTGATGTCGCCGTCGGCCCGATCGATCATGCAGGTGATGTCCGTCGGATCGAGCTGGGACCCAACGAGCGAGAAGCCGAGCTGATCGACGAGCTCGGGGTTGATTTCGGCGGCGCCGGTCTCCGAGGTGGGGTCGGTCGCCGGAGGGGGAGTGAAGTCATCGGTGACGGTTTCGTCGGAGTCACCAGACGTGCAGGCGGTCGCCGTCAGGACCGCGATCAGGACGGCCGCGATGAAGCGAAGGGGGGTTTTGGGCATCGCATACAAATACCACCGAAATCGGACGAGGTGGCGCCGCCAGGACATTGTCTTCACCGGTTCTTAGCTACCGTGAAGCGGTGGAGATCGAGTTTGAGCAGCTTCCTTCCAGCGGCTCGGAACCACCCGTTCCGGAATCCGGCGAAGGCACGTCGCGTGCCGTGATTCTCCTGCTGGGTGGGGTCGCCGTTGCATTGATCATCCTGTTCTGGGTGGCGAGACCGGATCCGGGCGAGACGGCCGCCGGGACACCCCGCACCTCATCCACGACGACCCTCGCAACCACGACCATCAGCGCCGTCGAGCCGACAACCACCGAGGAGCCAACCACGACCCGACGTAGCGCGACCGGCGGGGCTGCTGCCATCACGATCGGCGACCCGTATGTGGGGGAGGACGGACACGATCGAATTCGGGTTCTGGCATTCCCGTCCCAGGCCGTGCAGGTGGATGGAGGGTGGTTGGCCACAAGCGAGCGGCCGGGACTCTTCTTCTCCGAGGACGGACTGGACTGGTCGAGGGAGGAGAACTACCCCACGGAACATGGTGTTGTGCAGCTGCACTCGGACGGCGAGAACGTGTTTGTGTCAGGTGTTGATCGAAACATGACGCGGTCGTGGTTACGCGAACCCGACGGTGGCTTCACGCCGCTCGCCACCATCCCCATTGTTGGCCGTCAGTCGAACTTCACGGAGATTGTGGACGTTTCACTCACCGGCGTCGTTGCCGGGAACAATGTCGAGCTGAGCTCACCCATTGCGGATGAGGAACTGAGCGCGAAACTCGCCGACATCGTCGGGATGCCGGTTGACCCTTCAGTGTGTTCGGTGGTCCTGACCGCACAGATCGACTTCCTGAACTGTGCGGGCGAGGTCGTCGAGACCCATCAGTTCGCCCGGCTCGACGACAACCAGATCAACTGTCTGTTCAATCTCAACTTCCAGTCCAGATCGCGGGCGCGTCTGATCATCGACGACAATGACCGCGAGGGTGCAATGGAGCTGACGCCTGGTGCCTACCTTGCCGGGCTCCATCTGGTCGACGAGGGTGCGGTTGCGCTGGTCGCCGGTCTGGACCGAGCCTGTATGGCGGAGTCGATCGCGATCCAGCTGATGCTGCTCAACGTCAACGGGCAACAAACCGTTCTGACCGAGCTCACCGCCGACCTAACCCAGGGTGCCAACCCTCAACTTGTGAGACGCGACGGAGCTCTCCACCTTCTTGTCGACAACCGGGCGTTTGTCGTCTCCAACGCTGCGGCGGAGCTCCTTGCTGAACCCGTGGAGCTGGAGCGACCCGAGGCAGCCGAAGACGGTCGCTTCGTAATCGGCGCCGGACCACTCATCGGGTTTGTCGAGGCCGCGGACGGACGACTGTCCGGGCGGGTCTGGCTCAGTGCCGACAACCAGAGCTGGACCGAGGTCCAGATCGAACCCACCGTCATCGACATACGCCTTCTCGCGTCATCGTCCGATGTGGCCATCCTGTCGATATTCAGCGCGTTGGCATCCGAGCTGGCCCGAATACCACTGCGCTGAATCTCGCCATATGACCAACGCAGCCTTACCGTGGAACGGTGGCATCGGCTGACGACACCCCCCAGGTCCAGATCGTCTGGGTCGACGGCGACGGCCAAGGGCGCGCCCCTGCGGCCCCCACCGGCAACGAACCGGGTCAACCGAAAGGCCAAGCCGTCGTCGCCATCGTGTCGCTGGTCGTACTCATTGGTGTGTTGTGGCTGGCCGCACGTCCGGACACGGGTTTCAGCGCCGCAAATGAACGCATCATCACACCGCCACCAACGACGGTGGCTGAGGTCGACGAAGAAGGTGCCACCCCGATCACTGCCGAACCAACGACCGAGGTCGACGTCGTCGACGATGCCAT
The DNA here is from genome assembly GCA_004282895.1 of Acidimicrobiales bacterium. Lineage (GTDB taxonomy): Bacteria > Actinomycetota > Acidimicrobiia > Acidimicrobiales > SHLQ01 > SHLQ01. The sequence continues at coordinate 6,509 of SHLQ01000075.1, read as the reverse complement.
GGCGCTTGGTGGCCCCATCCGCCAGCCGGTTCGCGTCAACGACGGCTGGCGGGCACTGCGCGAAACACCCATCGGCACGGACCTCGTGCAATCTGACGATGGTCTCACATGGACGTCATCGGGCGCCGGGCTGCCACCGGGTGCCATCCTTGCGATGGGCGCCGAGGGCGATGAGCTTGCGGCGATCGTGATCACCGAGCCAACGGGCCAACCCGGATACGACGCGCAACTGTGGCGATCATCGGATGCGGGCCTGGTGTGGTTTCCGGATCAGACCGCGCCGTCACTGACCAGCGACGGCAACATCTATCGAGGTGCCCTCAACGGCGCAGGCGCGGTGGTCGAGACCGCGGAGGTGGTTCGTGATCGACAACCCGACGAAATCGGCGACGTTCTGGTGTCGTTCGTGCCGGAGGAAGAGGCCCGAAACGTCTGTGAGATCGCGGCGACGTTCGAGGCAAACGACGCCGGGTACGCCTTCAACCGGTGCGGGGACGGTGAGACGGTCTTCTCCATCACCGAATCGGAGATACACACGCAGACGGCATCGTTCGGCGTGTCCGAGTGCTTGGAACTCCTCGGATTCGCGATGCGTTCACAGGCCCGCATATCAGTGATGCAACCCGGACAGGAGGCGGTCACGCTCGAGTTGCCGCCATTCTTGTTTGCCAGCGACGTGATGCCGACGGCGGACGGCCTCGTCGCGGTGCTCGTCGACTACCGCTACTTCAGCCCGCTGGTCGGGCCGTGTCTGCCGCTGCGCCAGAGCATCTCGTCCGGCGTGTACACGTGGTCTGGTGGCGAGTTCGAACGAAACATGTCGCTGCCGGACCATGACCTGGTCGATTACTTCGGAGCGACGCTGAGTCGTTTCGGTGACGATGGCTCGCTGCTGCTGGCCGCCTCCGAGGGCGGATTCGTTCTTGCCGCCGGTGCCGATGACTGGGAGCTCGTCGTCGAACGCGAGGTTGGTGGGGGAAGTATGGAGGCCTCCGCCGACGGGGCGATCGTGATGAATCGCAACCGCAACGATGAGATTTGGCTCACCCGGTCCGAGCCATGGCTCGAGGGCGCCGGAAGCTGGCAGAAGGTTGATCCCACGGATTCCACGTTCGCATCGCTACTGCTCGGCAACGATGAAGGCGCAGTTCTGACGATCGAGAACCTGCTCGGCGTGGAACTCATGCAGGTTCCGCTCGACTGAGGGCTACCGGCTCTCGCTCCAGATCTCGTTCAACTCGGCGTCGTAGGCGGTTGCGAGCTCCAGTGCACCTTCGTCTGCCGGCCACTCCGCATGCGCCTGTATTCCTATGGCATCGGTCAACACCCGCCAGCCAGCCGTGGTGGTGAACACCACCCACTCCGCGTCTGGGGGCACATTCTCGACAGACGCATTTGACCGGAACGGGCCGCCGAAAGATGACTCGCCGTAGCCGAGCGCCGGTCCGGCGTGGTCGTCGCCACCACACGAGGATTGCCCTCCCTGGAGTGAGAACGTCCCGGAGCAACTCGACCCCTGTTCCACCCACGTGAAGACCTCGATCACCCCGAAGCGGGTCTGCACCGTGCCGACCAGCACGGCCGGTCCCTCGATCTCCGGACCAGCGATGTCGTGCAGCCGCTCGAGCACTTCCGGTCCAGTTTCACCAAGCTCGACAGCCGGCTGATACTCATCGGCGGGAGGCACCTCCGCAGGTGGCGGCAGCGGTGGAGCCACAGGTTCCACTGCGATGCGGGGTTCCTCGACGGCGAAGCCGCGCTCGCGGAGGATCTCGGGTCCATCGTTGCTTGCTCGGTTGATTGGGATACCGACGAAGAGGGCCGCGCAGCCAAAGAGCAGCAGAGCAGCCGCGAGTGCAATCACCACCATCATGCCCGTGCTCGTGGCACCCGTTCGCGTTGACTTCATCGCATCGAGCTGGACCGCGTGTTTGTTGGCCGCATCGTTGATGATCTCCGCGGCGACGGCAGTCGGGGTGCGATCCTGCGTTCGAATCCCCGTGCACCACGACGGTGGCGCCGTCGGGTCATCGGCGGGGATGATCAACGCGTAGGCAGGGCCGCACGCGGCCAGGCGTCGGGATGTCTTGAGATCAGAGAGCCTGTTGTCGTCGACGGAGATCGTGATCACCTGCCCGGTGACATCGGTGCCCGAAATCGCCGTTACCAGTGGAGCGGTCAGCTGTGACGACAGCTCCTGGGAAACCGCGTTTGCGAACGCCCCGTCCGGGGCCACGATCACCAGGTTCGCCGACAGCTTCGACATGGGCGCAGTGTACGGGCCGAAGTACGGTGGCTGAATGCACGTGACGACGACGACCGAAGACCACCTGGCGACCATCACCATGGATGACGGCAAGGTCAATGCGTTGTCGCCATCGATGCAAGCGGAGATAAACGAACACCTCGATGCGGTCGAAGCGAACGAGGCCATCCGAGCCGTGGTGCTCGCCGGTCGCGAGGGACTCTTCTCCGCCGGATTCGACCTGGGTGTAATGGCAGAAGGCGACATGAAGGCCATCGTGGAGATGGTCGCTGGCGGGGGTGAGCTCGTCCGGCGGCTCTACGGCTTTCACGTACCCGTGGTCGCCGCCGCCAACGGCCATGCAATCGCGGCGGGCGCATTCACGTTGCTCGGGTGTGATGTGCGCGTCGGGACGACGGGCAAAGCAAAGATCGGCATGAACGAAGTGGCCATCGGTATGGCGGTGCCGAACTGGGCGATCACGATCGCGTCGCATCGCCTGAGCAACCGGCACTTGAACCGGTCGCTGCTCAACGCACGGATGACCGACGGAACAGGTGCGCTCGACGTGGGATTCCTCGACGTGGTCGTCGACGAATCTGACGTCCTTCCGACGGCAACCGCGGAGGCCTTCGCCCTCGCGACGTCGTTGGACCCGGCCTCCTATGTGGAGATGATTCGGCGTTATCGCGGGGAGACGCTCGATCGGATGGCCAGCCAGATTGCCGACGACAGAGCGTCGGTCAGCTGAGCGCGTCCTGCACCACGGACACGATGCCGGCGGCATCCAGTCCGTAACGAGCCAGAATCACGGCCGGCTTGTCATGGGGCACGTACGCCGGCGGCATGCCGAGCACGCGGACGCTGCAGTCGTCGCCACGTTCCTCGTCGATCGCATCGCGGAAACCGTCGCCGGCGCCACCGTCCCGCAGGCCGTCCTCGATCGTGACCACCAGTCGATGCTGCGCCGCATCGGCGATCATCGTCGGGTCGATCGGCCGGACGACGCGTGGATCCCAGACCGTCGCCGAGATGCCCTGTTCGGCCAGCAGATCAGCTGCCTCGAGGGCCGCGCTGAACATCTGGCCAATACCAATGAGGCAGACATCGGTGCCTTCGCGGGCCTTGCGGGAGCGAAGACCCGTACCGACCTCCTCCTCGGGAACGGATGGCGCGGCCTGTTTCGACCAGCGCAACATCGCAGGCCCGTCTGTACACAGATCGACCGCGTCTGCCAGCTGCACCTGTAGTTCCTGATAACTCGATGGCGCAAACACGGTCATTCCCGGCACCTTCGTGAACAACACGAGGTCGAGCAATCCGTGGTGTGACGCCCCGTCGTCACCGGTGACACCGGCGCGGTCGAGGCAGAAGATGACCGGCTGACGATGCAGGCCGACGTCCATGTTGACCTGATCGAACGCTCGGGACATGAACGTGCTGTACACCGCGACAACCGGCCGTAGCCCGCCCATCGCCATCCCGGTGGCCGCGGTAACCGCATGCTGTTCGGCGATGCCCACGTCGTAGGTGCGCTCGGGGAACCGTTCCCGGAACGGCAGTAGGCCGGTGCTGTCCGGCATGGCGGCGGTGATCGCGACGAGGTTTTCATTCTCCTCGGCGAGTTTGGTTAGCTGCTCGGTGAACGCCTGGGTGTACGAACCCGGTTTGATGCCCGACGTGTCGTGCATGTTCTTGACCGCGTCGTTTTCGGCAGGTGCGTAGCCCCGGCCCTTCTGGGTGAGCACGTGCACCACCACGGGTCCCTCGAACTTGCGGGCATTCTCGAGCGCTTCCTCGAGGCCCTCGATGTCGTGGCCGTCGAAGGGGCCGAGATAGTGGACACCAAGATTCTCGAAGAACGCGGGCGGCTCCCACATGTGGCGAATCGCCGCCTTGGTGGCGCTGATGCCCCGTTCAGCGAGCTCGCCGACCCAGGGAATGGTCTCGGCCAGACCTTCCATCTTTGCCTGGCGCCGCATGTACACCGGGTTGGCCCGGATCTTCACGAGCGACTCGGTCAACTTGGAAACGGTTGGTGCGTACGACCGACCGTTGTCGTTGAGAATGATCGTGACATCGCTGCCGGAATGGCCGAGGTTGTTGAGACCCTCGAACGCCATGCCCCCAGTTAATGCGCCGTCGCCGATCACCGCGACGATCCGACGGCCCTTGCCGACCGAAGAGGCTTCCGCGGTTGCCAGACCGTGGGCGTAACTCAGTGCGGTGGAGGCGTGGCTGTTCTCGATCCAGTCGTGTTCGCTCTCCTCACGGCTGGGGTATCCGGAGATGCCGTCGCTCTGTCGTAGCCCCTCGAAGGCGGTGGCTCGACCCGTCACCATCTTGTGTACGTATGTCTGGTGGCCCGTATCCCACAGCACGATGTCCTCCGGTGAACGGAAGACGCGGTGCAGTGCGATGGTCATCTCGACGGCACCAAGATTCGACCCAAGGTGCCCGCCGGTCTTCGAGACGGAGGCGACGACAAGCTCGCGGATCTCGTCACAGAGCGCGTCGAGCTCTTCGTAGGAGAGCTCGCGGAGGTCATCCGGCCCGTGGATCGCGTCGAGAAGCATCGATGCTCAGGCTACAGCCGGCTGAGGAACTGCTCACGGTCGATCCGGACTCGCACGATGCGACCGAGACCGACGATGACATCCTCGCTGGTTGCCTCGACCTCGAATACGAGGCGACGACCCTCTATCCGCACGAGTGTCGCCACTGCGTGGAGCGTGGCGCCGATGGGTGAGCCGTGCAGATGATCGACGTTCACCCGCAAACCTGCGGTGATGACCCCCTCGGCGAGATGGCCCGCAATCGCGGACATCGTGGCCTGCTGCATGAGCTGCAATAGCGCAGGTGTGCTCAATACGTCGACATCACCCGAGCCGTGAGCCAGCGCCGTATTTTCCGCCGTTACGGCCATCGTTGCTTCGCCACGCAGGCCGAGTTCCAATGCCACGTCGCAGACACTACGGGTTTTCGTTGGCTCAAGTGACACCACGCTGCAACCGACCGGAGAGCACGGTGCCCGGTACATTGAGGACACCGCTATCTGAAGGAACCACTCGTGCTCGACGAATCACTGGTTGCAGGAACGCTCGATACCGCCCTCACGGGTGGTGCGGACTTCGCGGAGGTTTTCGTGGAGGACAAACGTTCATCGTCGGCGTTCCTTGACGACGGACGAATCGAGGAACTCACGTCCGGGCGCAACCGAGGCGCCGGCATCCGAGTCGTCGCCGGTGACACCACCGGCTTCGCCCACACCGCCGACCTGACCGAAAACGGTCTGCGAATCGCCGCCGAGGCAGCCGCGGCGGCAGCTACGGGAGGCGGCGGTGGCGTCCGCAAGGTCAACCTCGAACGCCAGACCACCGGTCGTGACATCGACGTTCAGACGTTCCCTGAGACAATCGCCAAAGGCAAGAAGGTCGAACTGCTGACCCGCGCCGACGAAGAGGCTCGCTCGGTCGGCGACTCGATCAGTCAGGTCAGCGCCCGATACGGCGACAGCCGTCGACGTATCCTCGTCGCGAACAGCGATGGCCTCCTCGCCGAGGACGACCAGGTACGCACGATGTTCTCTGTGAGCTGCGTCGCCGTTGGCGACACCGGTATGCAGACCGGACGCGAATCACACGGCCGCACCATCGGTTGGGAAATGTTCGAAGAGGTCGAGATCGAACACATGGCCCGCACCGCAGCGAACCGCGCCATCACCAAGCTCAAGGCCCGCCCCGCGCCGAGCGGCGCGCAGACAGTCGTTGTTGGCCCCGGTGGCGGGGGAGTGCTGTTCCACGAAGCCTGCGGACACGGCCTCGAAGCCGACCTCGTGTCGAAGAACGCATCCGTGTTCGCCGGACGGGTGGGAGAACAGGTCGCCAGTCCGCTCGTCACACTCATCGACGACGGCACCATGTCTGCCGAGTGGGGCAACTTCGCCATCGACGACGAAGGTCGCCCGGCCCAACGCAATGTGTTGATCCAGGACGGCATCCTCACCGACTACATGTACGACCAGATCCGAGCTCGCAAGGAAGGCCGCCCGTCCTCGGGCAACGGCCGCCGTCAGAGCTACCAGCACTTGCCGATGGTTCGTATGACGAACACCTACATCACCGCTGGCCAGGACGATCCGGCCGACATCATCAGCTCAACCGAGAGCGGTGTCTATGTGGCGCAGCTCGGTGGAGGTCAGGTCAACACCGCCACCGGCGACTTCGTCTTCGGCATGACCGAGGCCTACCTCATCGAGAACGGC
>SHLQ01000246.1 GCA_004282895.1 Acidimicrobiales bacterium | reverse complement strand
AGCTCAAACACGTACGCACAATCGACTGTGTCGTAGCGGGTTATCGCATCCACAAATCAGGAGACGGTGTCGGCTCGTTGGTGCTCGGTTTGTACAACGACGACGGCAACCTGAACCACGTCGGTGTCGCCGCGTCCTTCACGGCCAAGAAGCGGGTCGAGTTGCTCGACGAGGTCGCGCCCTACGTACTCGACGACCTCTCCGATCATCCCTGGGCCTCGTGGATGGAAGCCGAAGCCCATGTCGACGGCAGCATGCCGGGCGCCCCCAATCGATGGAGCGGCGCCAACGGACGCGACCACTCCTGGATTCCATTACGACCAGAACGGGTTGTCGAAGTGAAGTACGTGCTCAGCACGAACGGGCGATTCAGAGGCACTACCCGCATGCTGCGATGGCGCCCGGATCGAGATCCCGAATCCGCGACTGTCGATCAGTTTCCGACGCTTACTCCGGTCGACATTCGCGACGTCCTGTAGAAACGCCTCGTCCGTTCAGACCGCGGGAGAGTCGGCGAAGGGCAGGAGCAGCCGGGGCTGAGCGCCAGGCGTCAGATCGAGAGCCCAGACATCGAATGCCGGCTGATCGGCGGTTCCTTCGTCCTCGTTGGCGAGGGCGTAGAGCACGGTGTCATTGTCGAGGAACTCGACCTGATCGTCGACCATCCGTGTCTCGCCGAGAAGACGTCGTGCACCGGTTTCCACGTCGATGCTGGTGAGTCGGAACGTATCTCCGCTCATCTCCTTGGCAACGATCGTCGATCCGTCGGGCGAGATTTCGGGACACGACACGCCGGACCACTTGACGTCCATCGTGCTGGTGGAGATGTTTCCTTCGACGATGACGGTTTGATCGTCCGCCCCGAGGGTCGCGAAGAACCGATCGTTGTCGGCGAAGGTGACTCCCCAGTAGTTGCTGGTCTCGTGGAAGTAGGGCTCGCCGTCGCGGCGGGTCGTGAATCCCGACTCGAGATCAACAGCCAGTCCGCGATTCACGGAGATCAACTGCGTGAGCGTGGCGAATTCGCCCTCGGCCAGATAGCTGTGGCCGAGCGTGAACCCCGTCCATGCCACGACGGAACCATCGGGAGACACCGCGGCGCGGCTCGGTCGATGAAGAGAGAATCCTCGCGTTGGATTTAAGGCTGCGTCGAGGATGAACCCGCGACCGGAGCTTCCAACCCCAGCATCCTGGCTGAGACAGATCCCGCCGTTGGCGTTCCGATCGATTCGTTCACAGCTGAGCTGGGTGAGGTGGCGTTCGCCATCCCGATCGATGTAGGCGGCCCGTCCATATCCCTCGCCCGGTACGCGGCTGACGAACACCATGGCGATGTCATCCGGGTTGATGTCCAATCCGGTCACCGTGGAGTCGATCGTCGACGGTGGCGCCTCGGTAGTCGTCGGAGCAGTCGTGGTAGTCGGTGGGTCCTCGAAAGGAATCGACGTCGGTGCTTCGTCGAACTCCTGGGTGAATTCGGTCGGATCGTATTCCTGAAGTTGGGACTCTGCCGATTCCAGCGCGACCTGCTCATCGACATCGGCCTGGCGGCTGGCGCCGAAGAGGTACACCGCACCGGCGGCCAGAACCACCAACGCAAACGAGACCAGCAGGAACATCGATCCCCCATCACCAGATTCAGGAGGCGGTGTGGGTGTGACCGCAGGGCCGAGGTCATCGATATCACCCCACGGGTCAACTTCGCCGGTCTCGGGCGAGGAGGTGTCTTCTTCGTATTCGTTCTCAGACATCAAATTCACTCTGGTCGGGCGAGCTGATTGCGTGGATCGCCGCAGCTAGGGCGACCGCGCACAATCCGCTGGCGGCAATCACTAGTGCTCTATCGGCACCCATCCAGCCCCAAATGAGGCCAAAAAGCAGGGCCGATACGGCTCGACTGGACGCCACAATCGTCGTCAACAACGACAACCCGCTGCTGCGCACCTCGGGCGCAATGACACCCGATGCGAGCGCGGGCAACATCCCGTCGGTTGCGCCGTAGTGGAGGCCCAGCAGAACGAGTACGCCGATGACCCCCAGCGTGGAACTCGGGTGGGTGAGCAACACGGCGTAGACACCGGCAAGAACGACGTGTCCGGCCACCCACATACGTCCGCGGCCGATCCGATCCGCCAGCTTTCCCAACGGTGTCGCCGTCACGAGATAGGCAACGGCAGTGCCGACAAAGAGCAGAGGGAAGTACTGCGACCCGAATCCACCAACGCCGATCGTTTGGCCGTCACGAGCGTGGTCCCAGATCACCAGATACACGAAGCCGTCCCCGATCGAGAACAACCCGAGTGCCCCAGCCAGGACCGAGATTCGACGGAAGCCGCGGCTTCCCCAGTGAGCGACAATCGAGGTCCGTACCTTCTGCCCCATCGGGCGGCGTTGGGTGGTCGGATTACGAACGAACGTGCCGATCACCGCCACGCTGATGAGCGCGAAACACAGGCTGATCACGAAGACCGAGTCGAACGAGTTGGGAAGGGCCATCAGGACGACGAACGCAAGCAGCGGACCCAACAAAGCACCGGCCGCGTCCATGGTGCGATGTACGCCAAACGCGGCGCCCCATGCCTTGCGGGGTGTGGCCAACGAGATCATGGCGTCGCGGGGCCCGGTTCGAAGTCCCTTGCCCAGCCGATCGATCAGAAGGAACGGCACGGCCGGAATCGCAACCAGCGCCGAGGCCACCAGACCAGCCCGGGTCACGGTCGAGACCGCGTAGCCCGCAGTTGCCGTCTCTTTGGGTCGGCCCGTGCGATCGGCGATTGTGCCACCGACAATTCGAAGCGCGGCGTTCGCCAGCTCATACCCCGCCTGATAGATGCCAAAAGCGGCTGGCGTGAATCCGAGTGTCACCGTGAGAAACAAGGGAACAACCGCCGTCACCATCTCCGAGGAGATGTCCATGAAGAAGCTCGTCATCCCCAGTGCGAGCACGGTGCGATTGAACGCACCGCGACGCGACATGCTGGGACCGATCGAATCGGGCCGATTCCTCACGCTGGTGTACACAAGGTGCCCGTCGGCAGGAATTCTGCACAAGTGACCGCGGTAGGCTCAGCGGGTGGCCTACCAATCGCTCTACCGTCGCTACCGACCACAGAAGTTCTCTGACATTCGGGGCCAGGAACATGTGGTCAAAGCGCTTCGAAACGCGGTGCGCGACGATCGGGTTGGTCATGCGTATCTCCTGTCCGGACCACGAGGCACGGGCAAAACCACGGCGGCGCGGATCCTGGCCAAGGTGCTCAACTGTCAGAATCCAGCCGACGGCGAACCGTGTGGGGTTTGTGATTCCTGCGTGTCCATCGAAGGCGGCACCAGCTTCGATCTGCACGAACTCGACGCGGCATCGAACAACAAGGTCGATGACATCCGAGATCTGCTGTCGAAGGTTGCCCTCGGCACCCCCGGGCGCACCAAGGTGTACCTCCTCGACGAGGTGCACATGCTCACGGCTGGTGCCGAAAACGCGCTTCTGAAGACGCTGGAGGAACCTCCGGATCACGTCGTGTTCGTCCTGGCCACCACGGAACCCCACAAGGTTGTGCCGACGATCCGCAGTCGAACCCAACAGCTGGAACTCACCCTGATCGCCGCCGACCAAATGGCCGAGCTCGTCCGCGAGATCGGTACGGACGCCGGTCTCGATATCAACGATGAGATTGTCGGCCACGTCGTCAAGGTCGGCGGTGGCTCGGCCCGTGACACACTGTCGGCGCTCGATCAGGTGGTGGCCGCAGGTGGCGTCGGTGACATCGACTCCTCGACCGCAGACCTTCTCGAATCCATTGCGGCATCCGACCCGGCAATGGCGATCGCGGCGATCGAAGCCGCCGGCGAACGGGGCGCTGATCCGCGACGAATCGGGGAGCGTTTCATAGACGCCCTACGCACCGTCTTCCTGCTGAAGATGGGATCACCTCCGAGCCGCCTGAGTGAGCCGGAAATCGAACTGGCCAAACGCTTCGTGGACCGGCTGACGCCTGCCGCGATCACCCGCAGCCTCGAAACCGTCGGTCGTGCGCTCGTCGACATGCGCCAGGCCCCCGATCCCCGCATCGACCTCGAAGTCGCCTTTGTTCGGCTAACCAACCCGGCGGTCGACAGCAGCCACGCGGCTCTGGTCGCCCGAATCGAAGCACTCGAAGCCGGAGCTCCCTCGCCGGCCCCCGCAGCCGCCGTTGCCGCGACACCGACCCCCGTTGCACCGCCCGCCGCTGAAGCTACAGCTGCGCCCCCTCCAGCCACACCGGCACCGGTCGAGTCCTCCGACTCCTCTTCACCCCCACTCCCGACGGGCGGACGACCTGCGG
>SHLQ01000074.1 GCA_004282895.1 Acidimicrobiales bacterium | reverse complement strand
CATGGTCGTCGGGAGGATTGTCCAGATTCCGCCACTGTGGCCTGGATCCGCGACCGGAATCGAAAAGTCGATGTTCGTGACGCCCGCATTTGCGTTGAGTTCCGAGATCGCAGCTCGCAGGGTGCATTCGGGCTGGCCGACCGCATTCGTTCCGCCCGTATCGCAGAGTCCGTCGCCGGGGTTAATGTCGGCGACGTCAGCGGTCGAATTGACGGTGATTGTTGGTACCGCGAGCAAGGCCCGAGCGGTGATGGTGGCCGAGATGACGGCTAGTGCCACGAAGACCGCGAGGAACGAGCGTCGATTACGCCAGAAAGGGTCAGCCGATCGATGTCGGAAACGCGCGCGTGCCTGAGTATCCATTCATCAGTTCAATCGGCATCTTCGGGCTCATTCCACCTGATTCGGATGACCTATTTGCGGGTGCCTATGCCCGGTATTAGGCCGCTCGTCGGCCGGATTCTTTGGCGGCGATGGCGGCCGGTAGAGCGAGCGTGAGAACCGTGCGGTTCTCGATTCGCTCATGAGACAAATCACCGGCCATCGCCTGCGCCGACCGGCGGGCGGCGATCAGGCCGAAGCCATACCTGCCGGACGCCAGATTGGAACGAAGTGCGTATTCACGTTCTTCGAAGACGGCGTTGTCGACAACCGACGGCATTCCTCGTTCGCCCTCGTCCGCGACTGCGATCCGTATGTGGTCCTCATGTTGGGAAACGACGATCCGAACCGGAGCGCCACCGTGATTGATGGCGTTGCTCACGAGCTCGTGCACGATGAACGCGACATGAACCGGATCGGCCATCATCGGCGCGGGTTTGTCTGCGACATGCAGTGAGACTTCTTCACCGGCGAATCGTTCCTGGACTTCGCGACTGATCTCCACGGGTTCGACGGAGCTGAACGAGAGCTGTTGTTTCGCGCCGTTCATCGTCGCCATGTGGTCGAGCCGCAACAGCGAGCGCTTCACCTGTCGATCGCTCGACTCCGGGTCCTGCACTCTCGCGCTGAACAGTTGCAGGCGCATGGACGCAAGTTCCTGTTGCATCGCGGTGGCGATCGCCTGGCTGCGATTGTGAATCTGTTCCACTTCGAGGTGCAGCTCCCGCATGCGTCGAGGTGTCCGCCGCAACGCTTCGAAGACGTAGAGCGCTGCGGATGGCACGACGAAGGCGACGACAAAGGTGGAGATCATGCCGACAGTGTTCATGAGGTCGTTGGCGTTTCGCAGCAGCTCGACCGTCTCCTCCTGGCGGGCTCGAAGCTCGGTGGATAGTGCATCGAACGTGTTGGCGGTCACCTGCTCGACGGCGATGAGCTCCTGCTCGCTGGCGTCGGTTCTCGAAATGGTTTCGGTCTGAGATTCCATCGCGGCGGCGAAGCGATCGAAGGCCCGTTGCACCGTCTCGATCTCGTGGTCGTCCAAACGCTCACTCGCCGCATCTTGCGCATCGGCTGCGTTGCCGAGCGTGGCGATGATCAGTTCTTCCTGTTCGGGCGCAACGAACTGGAGCTGGGAGGCGATCGCCATTTCCGAACGAGCGACGGAAACAAGCCGCAGATCCTCGATTAGTTCGACCGCGCTTTCGGCTTCGGTGGAGACCCGTCTGGCCTGAATGGCCACGGTGAATACGGTTACGGCAAGCACGAACAGCGCGATTCCACCCACCATGGAGATGAACAGCGCGCTCCGTCTTCCTCTGGTGATCATGAGGCAAGCTCCGTAGCGCTCTGATCCGAGAAGCGAACGCCGCCGCCGGAACGTTTGGCCACGTACATGGCGGTGTCCGCGAGGCTGATGAGTTGGTCAGCGCCGATTCCCGGAGCATGCAGCGCCACGCCGATACTCACCCCGAGAGTAACTTCGTTTCCAAAGGCGACCATTGGCGCACTCACCGAGGTTTCGAGCTTCTTGGCGAACTGGTCGAGCAGTTCAAGGGATTCGAAGGCCGTCACTGGTATCAGCGCGATGAACTCGTCTCCGCCCATCCGCCCAGCAAGCGAGCCGGAGCGCATGGCATCGGACAACCGGCCGGCAACAATCTGCAGTGCGGCGTCGCCAGCTCGGTGGCCATAGCTGTCGTTGAGCTCCTTGAAGCCGTCGAGGTCGAGGAAGAGGATTGCCATTCGCGCACCTTCGGCGATCCGTTGTTCGAGTGTTTCGAGAACGAACGAACGATTGGCCAGGCCCGTAAGTCCGTCGTGGCGAACCTCGTTCAGCAATTGGTCAGCGTGAGACTGCGCCTCCTCCAGGAGTCGTGATGTCCGGAAGACCTCACGTGCGTGGTTGACGAGAAGCTCGAGTGCTCGAACTTCGCCCTCCAAAGCAGCGCGGTGACGAGACCATGCCCGCAACGCGTATTGGTCGGCTCCCGACGAGTCGTTGATACGAATCGCGTGGCCGGAGGAGAGGTTGTAGTCATGGAGCAGTTGTGGCGCATCCGCATGGCTCTCTTCGATCGAGATGATGCCGTCCGAAGTGAAGTCCTCCGTGAGGAGGGAGGCTGGGGGCCCGGCCTCAACGCCATTGGAGTGCACACAGAGCTGACGCCACGGCTCGTCGCCGGTGCGAGTAACAACATCGGCCCGCTCGAACCCCAGCGTGACCGCGCTGCTCGACATCTCCATCAGGACACCTTCAGCGCTGGTCTCCTTGGACATGGCCCGAGCGGAGTCGGCGATTCGACGCAATCGATCGACCATCTGGTCGGCGTCCCGCCGGGCATCGGCAAGGTTGTTGATGCGATGCCTCGTGCCATCGGTCAGTAGAGCCGCTGGGCCGGACACCAGGAAGACTGCAACAACCTGCTGTATGGCGAGCGACAGGGTGGACGAACCGACGTCACCCTCGAGCCCGCTCAGCCGAAGCGAGAGGAATGCGATGCTGAGGCCCAGCCAGACGAGCGCGCCGGGAATCACTCCGACAAGCACGGCGGTTTCGACCACAGGTACGAGCAGCGCGAGCCAACCCAACGGGGTGGACTCGGCGTCGACGACGATCATCGATCCGATGGCGATGAGTGAGTCGATGAGAATGGCGATCCACGGTGTCGGGTTCCCAAGAGGAATGTTCCGGCTCCGATTCCACAACAGGTACATGCCGTGCACGACGCCGACCGCCGCGGCGGCGATGAACAACCAAGTGACAAGAGCTTCATCGAGTGACTGATCACCCGACCCGCGAACGATAACGCCACCGAGCAGAAGAAGGGCCAACGCAACGCGGGCGACAGCGAACGCAGCGAGGGTGGTCTCGCTAATGGAGATGATCTCGACGTTCGTCTGCGCGGACGCGCGTGCTCTCGCGGCGCGACGCTGTTTGGTAACCATTACAGGGACCATCGACCAATGGATCGCTACCTTGAGCCTCCGTTTGGCCTAGAACGGGCCGGTGAATGAGGCGCTCACGACGTCCTGACCCCTGGTGGTGAGCGTCCAGATCGACCCTTTGGCCCATCCGCGGGGGCCAACCAGTACGACCCCTTCCCTCGCGAGCGTCTGGATTGCATCGGGAATGATGTCGCCGTGGCTGCACAATGCCGCCGTGACACCCGCTTGTGCGAGGCGTCGAATCCCGTGGACCGCCGCCTCTGCGCTCCGGCCTTCCAGCAACGCAGCGTCCTCGACAACGGTCGTGCCAACGAATCTGGCCAGAGGCCCCACCGTTTGTACACAACGCACCGCTGGACTCGACGCGACGTAGGTGATTCCGGCGTCGGCCAATTCGTGGGCAATGGCTTCAGCGCGATCCAAGCCGTGTGCATCGAGGGGGCGTTCGAGGTCACTCGCCGCCGGGTTCGAACCGCGGGAGCCGGCCGACGCGTGCCGGATCAGATAGATCATGGGAGCCAGATGGTACGTCGGGGTCGGCGGTCCCTTCGATTCGGCTTGGGGTGTCACACCCCGTGCGTATGGTGCTGTCGTGGCCATTATTGAGACATCTTCCCCCACCAACTCGGCAGTTGCGAATCCGAGTGCCGTGCACATCAACGACCCATTGCGACTGTTCGACCACCCGGGTATGGAGGACTTTCACCCCGCGGTGCGCGCATGGTTCGCACAGCAATTTCCGGATGGGCCCACCCCACCTCAGTCGGCGGCGTGGCCCCACATCGCGTCGCGTGCCGACACCCTCGTCGCCGCGCCGACGGGTTCCGGCAAAACCTTGTCGGCGTTTCTCGTCGCGATCGACCGCCTGTACAAGGCCCACGAGCGAGGCGAACCAGTCGACAACATCGCCCGCGTGGTCTACGTCTCGCCACTAAAGGCGCTCGCCGTCGACATCGCCGAGAACCTCGAACGGCCGTTGTTCGAGATCGCCAAGATCGCGAGCGAGATGGGACTCCGTCCCCCCAACATCCGCCTCGGCGTGCGGTCTGGGGACACGCCAACATCGCAACGCGCAGCCATGGTGAAGAAGCCGCCGGCCTTCATCATTACGACCCCGGAGTCTCTCTATCTGATGTGTACGTCGAGCAAGGCTCGCGCCGCGCTCTCCACCGTCGACACGGTCATCGTGGACGAGATTCACGCGTTGGCCCGTGACAAGCGCGGGTCGCACCTGTCGCTGACGCTCGAACGGTTGGCCCACCTGTGCGAATCGCCACCGGTCAGGGTCGGTCTCTCCGCGACACAGAAACCGATCTCGACCGTCGCCAACCTTCTTGTCGGTGCGCGTACGAACGATGACGGTTCCGCTCGTTGTCAGATCGTTGACGAGGGGCACGTTCGTGAGCTTGATCTCGGGCTGGAGATACCGCCATCGGAAATGGAGGCCATTGCGCCGGCCGAGCAAATGGGCGAGATCCTCGATCGAATCGCCGAGCTCGTCCGTGCACATACAACAACGCTGGTGTTCGTGAACACGCGCCGTATGGCGGAGCGAGTGGCCCACGAACTCGGCGACCGCCTCGCCGAACACGACGAGGACGCCGAGTCGAACGTGGTCGCCCATCACGGCAGCCTTTCGAAGGATCGGCGCCTCGCCGTCGAGCGACGGCTTCGCGCCGGCGACCTGAAAGCACTGGTTGCCACCGCGTCGCTTGAGCTCGGCATCGACGTTGGCCCGGTCGACCTCGTGTGTCAGCTCGGGTCACCCCGAAACATCGCCACGTTCCTACAGCGTGTCGGCCGCGCCAACCACAATCGATACGGCATCCCCAAGGGCCGTCTGTATCCCCAAACCCGCGATGACCTCGTCGAGTGCTGTGCCCTGCTCACCGCGGTGCACGGAGGTCGGCTCGATGCGCTGCTGCCTCCGGTCGCGCCGCTCGACATCCTCATTCAACAACTGGTGGCTGAAGTGTCGGCAGAGGAGTGGGACATCGGCGAGCTCTATGACCTGGTCACTAGGGCGAGTCCCTATCGCGATCTGTCGCGCGACGATTTCGATCAGTGCCTGGCAGTTGCCGCCGAGGGGGTGCGAACGGGCCGTGGTGTTCGCTCCTGGTGGATTCATCACGACGATCAGAACGACATGGTCAGAGGGCGTCGAGGCGCCCGGATGGCCGCCCTCACGAGCGGCGGAGCGATTCCTGAGCTCGGCGACTATCGGGTGTTGCTCGACCCGGACGAGACCTTGATCGGGAGTGTCAACGAGGACTGGGCGACCGAGTCGATGCCCGGCGACATCTTCACGCTGGGAACCCACAGCTGGCGGATTCGCCGCATCGAACCCGGCGTTGTGCGTGTGGTCGATGCGGAGGGATTGCCTCCGACCATTCCCGTCTGGTTCGGTGAGGCGCCCGGGCGCACCACGGAGCTCAGCGAGGAGGTCTGCCACATCCGACGCGAGATCGAAGCCCGTCTGCGCGCCGGCGACCCTGATTCCGCTCGTCTGTGGCTCATGGGTTCGGCCGGAGTTGAGGCGGAAGCGGCCGAACAGGTGGTTCGGTACCTCGCCGCCTCGTTGGCCATTCTTGGGGTGTTGCCCACGCGGGACCGTCTGGTCATCGAGCGGTTCTTCGATGAGTCCGGTGGCATGCAACTCGTCGTCCACAGTCCAAATGGAGCGCGCCTGAATCGTGGCTTTGGGCTGGCCCTGCGCAAGAAGTTCTGCAAGAACTTCGACTTCGAGCTGCAAGCGGCAGCATCCGATGACGCCGTCGTGCTCTCGTTGGGCCCGCAACACAGCTTTCCATTGAGTGATGTCTCCGGCTTTCTGAAATCGAAATCGGTCGAGCAGACCCTCACGCAGGCGACCCTCGTGCCACCGTCGCCGATGTTTCTGTCGCGTTGGCGCTGGAACCTCAACCGGTCGCTGCTCGTGCTTCGTTGGAAGGGCGGGCGAAAGAACCCGCCACCAATTCAGCGCATGGAAGCCGACGATGTTATGGCGGCACTGTTTCCCGTGGCGGCGGCGTGTCAAGAGAACGTGTCAGGGCCGATCGAGCTGCCCGACCACGTCATTGTCCGGCAGACCATGGACGACACGTTGCGAGAAGCCATGGACGTGGACGGTCTGCGCACGTTGGTGCAACGACTGGAGACCGACGAACTCGAGGTTGTCTGCGTGGACAGCACCGAGCCATCGCCTTTGTGTCATGAACTGCTCGTCGGCAAGGCCTTCACGTTCCTCGACGATGCCGAAGCCATCGATCGGCGCACGCGGGCGGTGCCGTTGCGCCGAGGACTCCCGGTGGACCTCTCCGAGATTGGTCGGGTTTCAGCCGAGGCGATTGCCGAAGTCGCCGATCAGGTTGTCCCGACCCCCACCACGTCGGACGAGCTGCACGAGCTGATCGACTCGCTGGTGGTCAGCCGCTCTGTCGATGCGTGGCGGCACTTGTTCGCCGAGCTGTCCGAAGCGGGCCGGGTGACGGAGTGGGTGGCCGACGGGGACTTCTGGTGGAGTACCTCACCCCGCCGAGAGCTGACCGATCATCTCGAGGATGCGGTCAGGGGACGCTTGGACATCCGCGCGGTAACGACCACAACCGAACTCGCTGCAGAGCTCGCCGTGGCTCCGTCGAGCATCGAATACACCCTCGTGGGTCTGGAGAATGAGGGCACCGCAATACGAGGACGGTTCACGCACAACCGCGACGTCGAGCCCGACGAGTGGTGTGCGCGAAGGCTGTTGGCGCGGATGCACGTGTACAGCCAGAAAGGTCGGCGGGCGAAGGTCAACCCGGCGACCGCACAAGACTTCATGCGGTTTCTGTTCGAATGGCAACGGGTTGCGCCAGGCTCACAGCTCGGCGGCGTGGATGGGCTGGCGTCGGTGGTGGCGCAGCTGCAGGGTTGGCATGCTGCCGCAGCCGCGTGGGAGCCACATCTGCTGGCGCAACGCCTCACCGATTACTCACCCGATGTCCTGGATCGACGCAGCCTCGCGGGCGAACTGACGTGGGGGCGGCTCGCCGTTGCCGGCACGACATCGGAGGAGTGCAACAAACGAGTCGCGGCCACAAAGGCGACGCCAATCACGCTGGCGCTGCGCGGCGACCTCGACTGGCTCGTGCGGGCCTACCGAGGTGATACGGCGGTGGAGCCGCCGACGGAGGGGTGCGCAGCGGAGCTGTTGGCCGAGCTCACGGCGAAGGGTGCCCGGTTCCATCACGAGCTGGCGTCGGACCTCGGTCGGTTGCCGACCGACATCGAAGGTGGCTTGTGGGAACTCGTGTGGCGCGGTGCGGTCCACGCCGACAGCTTTCATGCGGTTCGGTCTCTCTTCGCCGTCCGCGACCGCGTCAGTGCACCCGCGCCGCCCCGTCGAGGGTTGCGCCGCGGTTCGGCCAACCGCGCCGGGGGTGAAGGGCGGTGGACGTTGTTCGCGGATCGTTTGGTCCCCGTCGACGCAGATGAGCTCGCCGAGGCGGTCGCCGAACAGTTGCTGGCCCGGTGGGGGGTGGTGTTCCATGCGCTCGTCGCTCGCGAGCAGGTGGCGCTGCCGTGGCGTGAGGTGCTGTGGGCGCTGCGGCGGCTCGAGGCTCGCGGGGTCATCAAGGGTGGGCGGTTCGTCTCCGGATTCGGGGGAGAGCAGTATGCGCTTCCGGAAGCCGCCGATCAGCTCGATCGGGTGCGCCGGGCCGACCGATCGCAGGTCGATGTCGAGATCAACGCGTGTGATCCGCTCAACCTGACCGGCATCATCACGCCGGGCGAACGGGTGCCGTCACGACGCGGCCTCACGGTGCGGTACAGGGACGGGGTGCCGGTCGCTACCGTGTAGCGGTGCCCGCCGCCTCCTCTCCGCCCCGGTCGGAAACTGTCGTTGCAGCCGCGGTGTTGGCGACGGTCAGTTCCGTGCTTCCTGGGTTCCTCACCGGCGGCCTCGCGGTACAGATCTCTGAGGAGTTCGATGTCTCAGAGTCGATCTATGGCTGGGCGCTTGGCTCGTTCTTCCTCGCCGCCACGTTTGGGTCGGTGACGCTGGGTCGCATCGCCCAGCGCGTACCGGTGCGCATCATGATCTCCGTGCTCGTACTGATCAGCGCAACGAGCCAACTCGTCATCGCAGCGTTCGCGAATTCGTTCGCGCTGTTCATCGGCTGTCTTGCGGTGTGCGGCTTTGTGAACGCCGGGAACCAGACCGCAGTCAACCTGTTGTTGGGCCAGGCCAAGCTGAGCCGGCTGGGGTTGGCGGTCGCCGTGAAGCAGTCCGGCATGCCGGGAGCATCGATGCTGGCGGGACTTGCCGTGCCGGCCGTGGCCCTGACCGTTGGCTGGCGCTGGGCGTACGCCATCGCCGCAGTGTTCGCGATGATGGCCGCGGTCGGCGTGCGGAGGCTGCCGACCACCACGGTCTCGCAGCAGACGTCACGAGTGGTGTCGACGAGGCACGAGCTTGTGCTCGCCGCCGTCGCGGGTGCGTTGCTCGCCTTTGCGGCTGGCGCGCTCAACTCGTGGACCGTGACGAGCGGCGTCGACGCGGGTCTAAGCGAGGGCGTGGCGGGATTGATGTTGAGCGTCGGTGCGGGCTCGGGCATTGCGCTTCGGCTCGCCTGGGGATTTCATTTGGACGAAATGCTCCATCGGCCGTTCGCGGTCGCCGCGGCCACGGTCGCCGTCGGCGCGTTGGGGATGTTGCTTCTCGGATTTCGAAGTCCTCCCGCCCATGTCATTGCGACGCTTCTGGCGTTTGGCGGCGGATGGATCTGGCCCGTCTTCACCAACTTCGGGATTGTCCGCCGGAACCCGGACGCCGCAGGGGCGGCTACCGGAGTCACTCAAATGGGGGTCTATGGCGGGGTGTTCTCTGCCCCACTTATCACCGGCTGGCTCATCGAGACGCAGGGCTACGGGGTGATGTGGACAGTGGTTGCCGCACTTGCGATCGCCGGTGCCACGGTTGCCTGGCGCGTCGCTGAAGCGTTCTGATGCAGTCGTACACTGAAGGGCCTGTGAGTGACGACCCAGTATTTCGCGACATCGATCCCGACGGCAAGGATCACGCATTTCGCGACGCCGCGGTTCGGGCCGAGCTTGAGATCGGCGAGGTCGAGGAGACCGAGTCGGCGGCTTGGCATCACGCGATCGTTCGCCTCGTCCGTATGACCCTCGGGTTCGTCATCTTGTCGTTGGGCGTCGCCATGATGGTACTGCCCGGCCCCGGCACGGTGGTGATGGCAGCGGGCCTCGTTGTTCTATCCCGCGATATCGCCTGGGCTGACCGTGCCCTTCGCTACTTGCGCAAGAAGACTCCTGGGTTGGAGGAGGACGGTCCCATTCCCAAAACGACAATCGTGGTGTCGCTCATGTTGATGGTCGCCGCCGGTCTCGCGACGTGGTGGTGGATGAACGGTGGCAACGACTCCGTGGGGGACTGGCTCGGATGATCGTGACCATGGTGCGCATGTCGAATGGGGCGAATCTCGACCTCGAGGGCGCCACGGCCGCATTTCTCAACGGCGCCGAGACCTATCTCGAGGTGCCCGGGCTGCTCTTCAAGGCGTACCTCCGCAGCGAGGATGGATCGACGGTGGGCGGGGTCTACTGGTGGACGGATCGGGCCGCGGCTGAAGCCAAGTTCAACCCCGGCTGGTTCGACGGTGTATCCGCGAAGTACGGAGCAGCCCCGGAGGTCGAATTCTTCGATGCTCCGGTGGTCGTCGACCCTGTTGCTCAGGCGGTTCGCACCGATCCGCCGACTCTGTAGCCTGAGGCGCATGTCGGTAACCGAAGAACAAGTCATTGAGGCGCTTCGACCCGTCGAGGATCCCGAGCTGCATCGCAGCATCGTCGATCTCGGCATGGTCAAAACGATCAACATCGCACCGGAAAGTGTCTCGGTGCAGATTGCGCTCACCGTCGCCGGCTGCCCGCTCAAGAATGAGATCACCAATCGAGTCACCGGCGCGTTGTCCGACATGGGCGTGGCCAATCCATCGGTCGACTTCACGGTTATGACCGACGACGAGCGGGCCGCGGTGCGACAGATGCTGCACGGTGACCCTGCCGCAACCGCCGGCAACAACCCGGCCCACGGCCACGCCGAAGGTCGAGACATTCCATTTGCAGCCAACGACTCGAAGACCCGCGTGCTGCTGATCGCATCCGGTAAGGGCGGCGTTGGCAAGTCGTCCGTGACAACAAATCTCGCCATCGCTCTCGCCGCGAGAGGCAAGAGCACGGCGCTGGTCGACGCTGATGTGTGGGGTTTCTCGATTCCACGCATGCTTGGCATCGAACACGCCCCGGTCGTGATCGACGACATGTTGATCCCGCCGGAGACCCACGGTGTCCGCGCCATCTCGATGGGGTTCTTCGCCGAAGAGGACCAGCCGGTGATCTGGCGTGGACCGATGCTCCACAAGGCGCTCGAGCAGTTTCTCACCGACGTCTTCTGGGACGATCCCGACTACCTGCTCATCGACCTTCCGCCCGGCACGGGCGATATTTCCCTCTCACTGGCCCAGTTCCTGCCTCGCAGCGAGGTCTATGTCGTCACGACACCACAGCCTGCCGCCCAACGAGTCGCCCAGCGCGCCGCATTCATGGCCCAGAAGGTCAACCTGTCCGTGCACGGCGTGATCGAGAACATGAGCTGGTTCACCGGTGACGATGGCAAGAAGTACTACCTCTTCGGAGCCGGCGGCGGTCAGGAGCTCGCCGACCGACTTGAGGTTCCGCTCGTAGGCCAGGTGCCTCTCGTGCCCGAACTGCGTGAAGGTTCCGATTCGGGCAACCCCATCATGGCGGTGGACCCGTCGAGTGAGGCGAGTCAGGAATTCACCCGCATGGCGGAACTCATCGACGTCGAGCTCGCGCCCAAGCGTCGCTACTCATCAGCTCTCAACCTTCTCAACTAAGGAGACCCCGTGGATATCAGAATTGGTGTGACCTATACGCCCAAAGAAGTCGCGGTGGAACTTGGGGACGACGCCAAAGTCGACGACATCAAGGCGCAGGTGTCGGCGGCGCTCGACGGCACCTCGGCCGTGCTGTGGCTGCAGGATCGTAAGGGCCGACACATCGCTGTGCCGTCCGACAAGATCAGCTACGTCGAGATCGGCAGCGAAGAGGGAGACCGCCCCATCGGCTTCGGGTGAACCCTGCGGGTTCATTGGAGATTTTCGGCCCTGCCGAAAACTCCCGTGAACGGGAACGCTTCGCGTTCCTTGGAGATTTTGGCTTCACGGGAACGCTCTGCGTTCCTTGGAGATTTTGGCTTCGCCAAAACTCCCCGAAAACTCCCGACCTTCGCCAAAACTCCCGCCTTATACGCACGGACGGCGGCCCATGTAGGTTTCCGCGGATGTCGACCGGAAGTGTCGACGTGTGATTGGCTCGTCATAGGCTCGACCCATGGCTTCGCCTATTGATCTTGCGCGTCGCGTTGCCGGTTTTGGCGACGACGAGCTGGAACACATGATGCGACTCTTTCGTACGTGGTCGCTCATCGCTGACCTAAACCTCGGCGACGCGCTGTTTCTGGCGCCCACCGCTCAGAGCGACGACCACTTCGTCGTGCTTGGGAACGTTCGGGCCAACACCGCACCAACGCTGTACGAGGACGACCCGCTTGGAGACTCCCACGCGTGGGTCAACCGTCCGCACGTGTCGGCGGCGTGGCGGACCGGCGAGATCCAGCGAGCGCGGGTCACGCTCGGGCCACATTTCCCCGATGGCAAAGCCGACATCGTGGCCGCGCCATATCGAGTGGAGGGCCGTGCCATTGGAGTGCTTCTGCTGGAGCGCCGCTCGGGAGTGCGGGAGCTGTTCCAGCTCGAACAGACCTACGTCTCGCTCGCCGATCGGCTGGTGCAAATGGTGGCCGATGGTGTCTTTCCGTTCGTCGACGGAGCAGAGCCCCAATACGGGGCGCCTCGGGTGGGGGACGGTCTCCTTGTCCTCGATGCCGAGCGTCGGGTCGCCTTCCTATCGCCGAACGCGGTGTCGGCATTACACCGACTTGGCCTCCAGCGGCCCACGATCGGTCGGCTGCTTTCTGACTCGGGTCTGGATGACTCGTTCGTTCGAACGGCGCATGCGGTGCGAACGGTCGTGACCCAAGAGCTCGACCGGGGCATGGACGTGACGGTGACGTCGAGGTGTATCCCGCTGATCGAGAGCGAGAAGCTCAAGGGAAGTTTCGTGCTGTTCCGCGATATCTCCGAGTTGAAACGACGGGACCGTATGCTCGTTAGCAAAGACGCAACGATTCGAGAGATTCACCATCGCGTGAAGAACAACCTGCAGACGATCTCCTCGCTCCTGCGGGTGCAGGCTCGTCGCTTGGAGAGCCAGGAAAGCAAGGACGCGCTCGCAGAGTCCGTACGACGCATCGCTGCCATTGCCATCGTCCACGAGACTCTCGCCAACGATGCGGATGCCCTCGCGAGCGGGGACGATGCGCCGTTTCTCGATGTCGCCAAGCCGTTGATCCGTCTCATCGAAGAAGGGCTTCAATCTCCTGACCATCCGATCTCCTTCACTCTCGAAGGCGACGCTGAACGCCTGCCTTTGGTTCGGTCGATGCCACTGGCCGTTGTGCTCACCGAGCTGCTGCAAAACGTCGTGGACCACGGATTTCCCCGCGGGTCAGATATCGCGGACCCGACGGTATCCATATCGTTTCGTGTCGTGGGCGACGAGGTCGTCGTGACCGTGGTCGACAACGGTGTGGGCCCTGGAGTGGACTTCGACATTGACGAGTCAGCCGGACTCGGGCTGACGCTGGTGAAGACCTTCGTCTCGACCGAGCTCGCCGGGACGATCACCATGCGGGTTGGTGACGGTCCTGCCGCCAACCCGGGCGCCATTACCTCAATCCGATTCCCCCGCGATTGGGACGATCGCGTAGCTGGTCCCGCGGTTGGGAGCTGATCGATGACACTCAAGAATCGTGGGGGTTCATCCGTTACCTCGCCCATGAAGTTCTCTCGTCGGCCGCTGTTTCTGATGCTCGCGATCTCGATGCTCGGATCGGTTCTGACCGCGGCTCCGGCGTTGGCCGCGACCGCGCCGGCACCTCGGGCCAGCGCACGGTGGGTGCAGGAAGCCGCAGATTACGCCACCGACAGCTTCATCGATCCGTGGGATTTCAAGGCCGCGAATGATCTCGAGCTGATCGATCGGCTGCGCTTCAACGGCGTCACCAACGCCCGGGTGGAGCAGGGCCGCTGGAAGGGGACGGCTGCACCACTGGGTCAGCTGATCCTTCTCCAGACGTGGGACAACCTGCCCTGGGGTCGCGACGGACAGGCCCACCCGATCGATGCGGACACGTACAACCACTTGTCGTTCCGAATGAAGGCCACCAATGCACGGAGGGCGGCCGCTGCAGTCAGTTGGTACGACTGCGGCAAAATCATCGTCAGCTGCCAGGGCAGTACCGGCTTCCGGATCGAAGAGGGC
This sequence comes from Acidimicrobiales bacterium, assembly GCA_004282895.1. GTDB lineage: Bacteria > Actinomycetota > Acidimicrobiia > Acidimicrobiales > SHLQ01 > SHLQ01. The sequence continues at coordinate 1,770 of SHLQ01000074.1, read as the reverse complement.
TGGCAGACCTACGACATCGATCTCCGGAACCGCACCGGCGGCACGAAGGACTGGGCTGGCACGATTCAGGGCCTGATTCTGACGCCGACGGCCCTCGGTGCAGACATCGAAATTGACTGGATCCGCCTCTACGAGAAGAAGAGTGACGGCGTTCGTTATCGCGGCTATGACACCAACCCCGGGGCGAAGCTCATCTGGGACAAGGATCGCAACCCGTCGAACAACACCGCCGACAACCCCAACTGGGGTGTCATCAACGAGAACGGAAACGATGCCGGGTACATCAACACCGATGGCACCCCTCCCGGGCGGTACTTCATCTACACCCACTCGGCGGCCGGGCAGTCAGGGATTCGTCGACTGCTGATCAACAAGGCGCCGCGCCCATTCATCATCAAACCGAATCAGGTGGGTGGCAAGAGTTATGACGAGGTCGTTCGGGGTGACCTGTGGGACTTCAATCAGCCGAGCGACATCGGACTGACCCGCAATCTCAGCTGGTCGATGAGCAACGGCGAACTGGTGGGCACGAACACCTCACCGGACTACACCGACGCCGGCTTCCGGCTGGCGCTCAACCCGAATGTTCCGATCGATGCCGATCGTTTCCATCGGGTCACGGCCCGCGTGTTTTTCGAAGGGGACTGGTCGCTGTCGGGTCAGCCAGGCGGCGGTATGAACGCTCGCTGGGTGTGGCGCACAACGGACGGTTTGGTGCGGGTGAGTGAGGACATTGTGGTGCTCCCGGGGTGGAACACGATCACCCTCGACATGACCGCATTCAGTTCGCAGAAGCTGGTCGAAGGGAACCACGCGCAGGCGTGGGCCGGCAAACAGATCGAGCTCATCCGATTCGATCCGCACGAGGACAGCGGCCGTCGTCGCTTCCGTGTCGACTGGATCAAGATCGCCGAGGACGACCGACCCACAAACAATGTGTACTCGATCGCCTTCCGGGACCGCGGCTACGAGCCGAACTCGACCGCGAAGATCTACATCGACCGCAACAACGACACGGTCGGCGGCACCCTGATCGCCACCGTGCCGGTGAAGCGAGGCAAGACGACGGTGAACTGGTCCGTGCCCGCCGACCTTCGCGGCACTGGCGAGTGGTACGTCACGGTGGAGATCACCGACCGCCGAAACATGACCGCGGCCAACGCCAGCACCGGCACAATCCAGCTCTAACGACACCAAAGGGGTCTGACCCCTTTGGCCAAAAAGGGGTCAGACCCCTTTTGCTCGGAATCGTTGAAGAATCAATGATTCGCTGGTGCGAATGACAACAGGTTGTCACCCGAGGGGTCAGACCCCTTTAGGGCTGTCATACCCGATACCTAACGTTGGGTGTATGGACATTCTGATGATTGTTGTTGCGTTGGTTACCGGGCTTCTGGTCGGTCTTCTGATTCTGGTGTTGGTGCTGCGGGGTTCCACCGCACATGCGTCGGCTGCGAGTGATGATGCCGTTGCGGCCGCGGTTAGCGCTGCCCTGGCAGAGCGGGTGGCTACGGCCGAAGTGCTGGAGCGGGATCGGGAGGCGACGATGATGCGCGCCGCAGAGATGGTGGACCAGAAGCTGGACGCCCGGCTGCGGCAGGGCACCGAGCAGATGACCGCCAACATCAAGATGGGAACGGAGAAGTTCGCGGCTGGAACCACTGCAGTGGAGAAGCAGACGGCGGAGATGGCCGCCGAGATGCGCCGGATGCAGAAGATGATGTCTGAGCTGCAGGAGAAGACCGCGGGCCAACACGGTGCCGTCGTGTC